>NZ_JBIAUG010000007.1:0-280688 GCF_042892575.1 Streptomyces sp. NPDC001744 | reverse complement strand
TGCAGGGGGGACCCTGTGGGAGAGTAGGACACCGCCGAACAATTTTTGGCCTCAACCCCCGGACCATGTCCGGGGGTTGAGGCATTTTTGCGTTCCGGGCCGGACGGTACCCCTGTACGGAACGGCCGGTGGCCGAGGGTAAGGTCGGGGGGCAATGTCGGCACCAGCTCAGCAGGAGGCCCCCGGGTGGAGGTCCAGGAGACTCGCGTTCAGACCGACCGGGTCCTCACCATCCCCAACATTCTCAGCATGGCGCGTCTCGTCGGCGTGCCGCTGTTTCTGTGGCTGATCCTCCGGCCCGAGTTCGGTGGCCCCAAGAGCGACGGATGGGCGCTTCTCGTGCTGGCGCTGAGCGGCGTCAGCGATTATCTCGACGGCAAGCTCGCCCGGCGCTGGAACCAGATCAGCAGTCTCGGCCGGCTGCTCGATCCGGCCGCCGACCGCCTGTACATCCTCTCCACTCTCGTCGGCCTCACCTGGCGGGAGATCCTGCCTCTCTGGCTCACCGCCGCCCTTCTGGCGCGCGAGGCCATGCTTCTCGTCATGGTGGGAATCCTGCGACGCCACGGCTACCCGCCGCCGCAGGTGAACTTCCTCGGAAAAGCTGCGACTTTCAACCTCATGTACGCGTTCCCGTTGCTGCTTCTCAGTGACGGAAACGGCTGGCTTTCGTCACTCGCTGAAGTTTTCGGGTGGGCCTTCGCCGGATGGGGTACAACTCTGTATTGGTGGGCAGGAATCCTCTACGTGGTCCAGGTCCGTCGACTCGTGAAGACGGATACCGAGGCCGATTGAGCCCGTCCCTCATGTGTCGAGCAGCGTCGCCGGCAACGACGAGGACGTCCGCGGGCGACTGAGCGGACAGGCGAAGTCGGCAGGACCGTCATCTCTTGAAGGAGGACGCTTCCGACATGAAGGCCGTCGTGATGGCCGGTGGCGAGGGAACACGTCTTCGCCCCATGACCTCGAGCATGCCCAAGCCTCTTCTGCCGGTGGTGAACCGGCCGATCATGGAGCACGTCCTACGACTGCTCAAGAGGCACGGTCTCAACGAGACCGTCGTCACCGTCCAGTTCCTCGCCTCCCTGGTCCGGAACTACTTCGGCGACGGCGAAGAGCTCGGAATGGAGCTGACGTATGCCAACGAGGAGAAGCCGCTCGGTACAGCGGGCAGTGTGAAGAACGCCGAGGAAGCGCTGAAGGACGACGCCTTCCTCGTCATCTCCGGGGACGCGCTCACGGATTTCGACCTCACGGATCTCATCGCCTTCCACAAGGAGAAGGGCGCCCTCGTCACGGTCTGCCTCACCCGAGTGCCGAACCCGCTGGAGTTCGGCATCACGATCGTCGACGAAGAGGGCAGGGTCGAGCGCTTCCTCGAGAAGCCCACCTGGGGGCAGGTCTTCTCCGACACCGTCAACACGGGCATCTACGTCATGGAGCCCGAGGTCTTCGACTACGTCCAGGCGGACACCTCGGTCGACTGGTCGGGTGACGTCTTCCCCCAGCTCATGAAGGAGGGCAAGCCGATCTACGGCTATGTCGCCGAGGGCTACTGGGAGGACGTCGGCACTCACGAGAGCTATGTGAAGGCGCAGGCGGACGTCCTGGAGGGCAAGGTCCAGGTCGACATCGACGGCTTCGAGATCTCGCCCGGCGTGTGGGTGGCCGAAGGTGCCGAGGTGCACCCCGACGCGGAGCTGCGGGGGCCGCTCTACATCGGTGACTACGCGAAGGTCGAGGCCGGCGCCGAGATCCGCGAGCACACCGTCGTGGGCTCCAACGTGGTCGTCAAGAGCGGTGCCTTCCTGCACAAGGCCGTCGTCCACGACAACGTCTACATCGGTCAGCAGAGCAATCTGCGCGGCTGCGTGATCGGCAAGAACACCGACATCATGCGGGCCGCCCGGATCGAGGACGGAGCCGTCATCGGGGACGAGTGCCTCGTCGGTGAAGAATCGATCGTGCAGGGCAACGTCCGGGTGTACCCGTTCAAGACGATCGAGGCCGGCGCCTTCGTCAACACCTCGGTCATCTGGGAGTCCCGCGGACAGGCCCACCTCTTCGGAGCACGCGGTGTCTCCGGCATCCTCAACGTGGAGATCACCCCGGAGCTGGCCGTACGCCTCGCCGGGGCGTACGCGACGACCCTGAAGAAGGGCGCGACCGTCACCACGGCCCGCGACCACTCCCGAGGGGCCCGCGCCCTGAAGCGGGCGGTGATCTCCGCGCTGCAGACCAGCGCCATCGACGTGCGGGACCTGGAGAACGTGCCGCTGCCGGTGGCGCGGCAGCAGACCGCCCGGGGCAGCGCCGGCGGCATCATGATCCGGACCTCGCCCGGGGTGCCCGACTCCGTCGACATCATGTTCTTCGACGAGCGCGGGGCCGACCTCTCCCAGGGAGGGCAGCGCAAGCTGGACCGCGTGTTCGCGCGCCAGGAGTACCGCAGAGCCTTCCCCGGCGAGATCGGCGACCTCTCCTTCCCGGCGAGCGTCTTCGACTCGTACACCGGTTCGCTGCTGCGGAACGTCGACACCTCCGGGATCGCGGAGGCCGGCCTGAAGGTCGTCGTGGACGCCTCCAACGGCAGCGCCGGGCTCGTACTGCCCAGCCTGCTCGGACGGCTCCAGGTCGATTCGCTCACGATCAACCCCGGACTCGACGAGTCGCGGCCCACCGAGTCGCCCGAGAGCCGGCGGGCCGGTCTCGTACGGCTCGGGGAGATCGTCGCCTCGGCCAGGGCCGCGTTCGGCGTACGGTTCGACCCCGTCGGCGAGCGGCTGTCCCTCGTGGACGAACGGGGGCGGATCATCGAGGACGACCGCGCGCTCCTGGTGATGCTGGACCTGGTGGCGGCCGAACGCCGTTCCGGCCGGGTCGCGCTGCCCGTGACCACCACCCGGATCGCCGAGCAGGTCGCCGCGTACCACGGCACCCAGGTCGAGTGGACGACCACCTCGCCCGACGACCTGACGAGGGTCGGCCGGGAGGAGGAGACCATCTTCGGCGGCGACGGACGCGGCGGCTTCATCGTGCCCGAGTTCAGCAGCGTCTTCGACGGCACCGCCGCGTTCGTGCGCCTGCTCGGCCTCGTGGCGCGGACCCAGCTCACGCTGAGCCAGATCGACGCCCGCATCCCGCGTGCGCACGTCCTGAAGAGGGACGTCGCCACCCCCTGGGCCGTCAAGGGCCTCGTGATGCGCCGGGTGGTGGAGGCGGCGGGCACCCGTTCCGTCGACACCACCGACGGCGTCCGGGTGGTCGAGGCCGACGGACGCTGGGTGATGGTGCTGCCCGACCCGGCGGAGGCCGTCACCCATCTGTGGGCGGAGGGCCCCGACGACACCTCCGCCCAGGCCCTGCTCGACGAGTGGGCCGAGGTGGTCGACAGCGCAGGTCGCTGACGGGGACGAGCCGTCCGGTGGGGAGGTGCCCGAGGGGCGCCTCCCCACCGGACGGAGGGGCCATTCGGCGGTAGGCCGTACGACGTGCGACGATGTGCGGCATGTCGCAGCAGTCCCCCGTTCGGAGCACCGGTTCGCCTCCGCCGCGCCCGGACGCCTCCATGTCGCTGCTGAACAACGTCATCGACCACGCCCTCGACGACGGCTACGCCGAGGCCACCGCCCGGCGCGCCGCCGAGGGCGGGGGACTGCCCCGCAGCCTGCGGGCCAAGATCGGCCTGGCCGCCGGCCTGGCGCTCGCCGCCGCCGTGGTGACCGTCGGAGCCGCCGAGGCGCGCGTCTCCGCGCCGGTCGTCGCCAAGGAGCGGCAGGAGCTGATCGGCCGGATCGAGGCGGACACGTCGAGCGCCGACGAGCTGGCGCGGGACGTCGAGCGGATGCGGTCCGAGGTCGGGGAACGCCAGCGGCGGGCGTTGCAGCAGTACGGCGGCGACCAGGCCGAACTGGTGGCGCTGCTCTCGGGCGCCACGCCGGTCCGCGGTCCCGGGGTGCGGCTCGTCGTGGACGACGCCAAGGGGACCGACGCCGGTGGTGGCGGGCCCCGGGAGAGCAGCGGCTTCTCCGACACGGGCCGCGTCCGCGACCGGGACATGCAGCGCGTGGTCAACGGGCTGTGGGAGTCGGGCGCCGAGGCGGTCGCGATCAACGGGCAGCGGCTGACGTCGCTGTCCGCGATCAGGGCCGCCGGCGACGCCATACTGGTCGACAACAAGCCGCTGGTGCCGCCGTACACCGTCCTCGCGATCGGGGACGGGCAGCGGCTGAGCACCGCGTTCCAGGGCAGCGCCGACGGGCAGTACCTGCGCGCGCTGGTGGAGAACTTCGGGATCAGGAGCCGGATCTCGGCCGAGGGCGACGTGCGCCTGCCGGCCGCGCCCAGCCTGACCGTACGTACCGCAGAGCCGAGGAGGGCCGGGGCGACGCCTTCCGGCCGGGCCACGGCCGAGACAGGGAAGGGCACATCGTGATCGCCGTACTGGGGCTGATCGCCGGAGTGGTGGTCGGACTGTTGGTCCGTCCCGAGGTTCCGGCGGTGTTCGAGCCCTATCTCCCGATCGCCGTGGTCGCCGCTCTCGACGCGGTCTTCGGCGGGCTGCGGGCCATGCTCGACGGGATCTTCGTCGACAAGGTCTTCGTGGTCTCGTTCCTGTCCAACGTGGTGGTGGCCGCGCTGATCGTCTTCCTCGGCGACAAGCTGGGCGTGGGCGCGCAGCTGTCCACCGGCGTGGTCGTCGTCCTCGGCATCCGGATCTTCTCCAACGCGGCCGCCATCCGGCGTCACGTCTTCCGGGCGTGAGGCCGATGAGCGAGAACCCCGGGAACCCCGAGAGCCGGCAGAACCACGAGAACCACCAGAACCACCAGAATCCCGAGAAGTCCCGGAACCCCGAGAACGACCGGAGTTCCGAGGCCGGCGGGAGCACCGGGAGCCCCCGGGAGAACGGGACTTCCGGCGCCGTGGGCCCCCGGGGTCCCGGGAGTGGCGGTGCGCCCGGAGGGGACCGCGCCACGGACCGGCCCGTGCCGCCGGAATCCCCGGGCGGGAAGCCGGGGGCGGACGGGGGCCTGTCGAAGACCGGGCCGTCTCCCGCGCCCGGACGACCTTCCGCACCCGAACCGTCCCGCGTTCCCCAGCCGTCTTCCGCACCCGAGTCGTCTTCCACTCCCGGGCCGCCCGCCGCTCCCGGGGCGCCGACCGTTCCCGGGGCGCCGGCCCGGCCCGTCCGGGACGAGCAGGGCGGGCGGCGCCGGCTCGTCTCCGCGCTGTGGCCGCCGAGGGTGACCAGGGCTCAGCTCGTCGTCGCGCTGCTGCTGTTCGGCCTCGGCCTCGGTCTGGCCATCCAGGTCTCCTCGACCAGCGACAACAGTGCCCTGCGCGGCGCGCGCCAGGAGGACCTGGTGCGGATCCTCGACGAACTCGACGACCGCACGCAGCGCCTGGAGGACGAGAAGACCCGCCTGGAGAAGCAGCGGTCCGAGCTGGAGTCCAGCTCGGACCAGGCCGAGGAGGCGCGCAAGCAGACCCAGGAGAAGGAACGGCAGCTCGGCATCCTGGCCGGCACGGTCGCCGCCGAGGGGCCCGGCATCACCCTGAGCGTCGGCGACCCCACCGGGGCGGTCGAGTCGGACATGCTGCTCGACGCCATCCAGGAGCTGCGCGCGGCGGGCGCCGAGGCCATCCAGGTCAACGGGGTCCGGGTGGTGGCGGACAGCTATTTCACCGGTGGTGGCGACGACATGCGCATCGATGGAACGAAGGTGACCGCTCCGTACGTCTTCAAGGTCATCGGCAAGCCCGAGGACCTCGAGCCCGCGCTCAACATCCCCGGCGGCGTCGTGCAGACCCTGGAGAAGGAGCAGGCCACGGCCACGGTGGAGCGGGCGGCGAAGATCGTCGTCGACGCCTTGCGACCGGCGAAGCGGCCTGACTACGCTCAGTCGTCCTCGCGGTGAGGAGGCGTGCGAGAAGGGTCCCGCGACAAGCGCGGGGCGTTGCGGGGGGTCGGCGCACCACAACGGTGGTGCGTGGTGGAAACTGTCCGGAGGATACGGACGTTGTGAAGGTGTCCGGGTCGGCAGGTGTGATGGATCTCGGTTCGTCCTGCCCCACGGGCGGGTCTGTTTCGGTCAAGGGGAATCGCCCGTGAAGTTGTTTGCGAAGTTGTTCGGCAAGAGCGGACGCGAGGACGGCGGCAACGCCCGGCACCGCGCGCCGCGCCACCAGAGCGAGGAGCAGGGGGAGGAGCGCCCGCTCTTCCGCGACGAGGTCGAGGGCCGGGGCGGTGACATTCCGGGCACATCGGGCGCGTCCTCTGTTGACCCCGCCGGGGCCGCCCGCATAGGTTTCGGAGAACCATCGACCTCGGGTACAGGTGGAGGGTTTTCCTCCGACCCGTACGCGACACAGACCTCGGCGGGGCAGCCGCGGCAGGAGGGTGCGTCCATGCCGGTGTGTACGAGGTGCGGTCACCGGAACGCGGCCGACAGCCGTTTCTGCTCCCACTGCGGTACGCCGCTGCGGGGCGGGGCCGTGCCCGAGCGCGCGTCGGAGACGACCTCCACGATCTCCATCTCGGGCCTGGAGGCCTACGACGCGGAGATCACCGGCCAGACCGCGCTGCCCTCGCTCTCTCCCGAGACGCTGGCGGCCGTGGAGGCGCTGCCGCCGGGTTCCGCCCTGCTCGTGGCGCGCCGGGGGCCGAACTCCGGCAGCCGGTTCCTCCTCGACGGCGAGCTGACGACGGCCGGTCGTCATCCGCAGAGCGACATCTTCCTGGACGACGTCACGGTCTCCCGGCGCCACGTGGAGTTCCGGCGGGCGCAGGACGGCAGCTTCACCGTCTCCGACGTGGGCAGCCTCAACGGCACCTACGTCAACCGCGAGCCGATCGAGTCGGTCGTCCTGTCCAGCGGCGACGAGGTCCAGATCGGCAAGTACCGGCTGGTCTTCTATGCGAGCCAGCGGGGCGTGTGACGCCTCGGAGAAGCCCCTTCAGGGAAGGTCCATGCTGCGAACACCGACGGGCGGTGCCGGATTCGGCGCCGCCGCCGAGGGCGACAGGCTGGTCAGCATCGGCACGGTGCTGAACCAGCTGCGCGACGAGTTTCCCGAAGTGACCATCTCCAAGATCCGGTTCCTGGAGGCCGAGGGGCTCGTCGAGCCCCGGCGGACGGCCTCCGGATACCGGAAGTTCAGCCCGCAGGACGTGGAGCGACTCGCCCAGATCCTGCGGATGCAGCGGGACCACTATCTTCCGCTGAAGGTCATCCGCGAGCACCTCGACGCCCTCGCCCGGGGGGAGCAGGTCCGGCTTCCGGCACCCGGGCGCCGACGGGACCTCCTGGAGGGGCCCTGGGAGCAGGAGGTGGAGCCGCCGGCCGCCGCGCGGCTCGACCGGGCCGAACTGCTCGCCGCCGCCGAGGTGACCGAGGCCGAACTCGCCGAGTGGGAGTCGTACGGCCTGATCGCCGAGGCGCCGGGCGGGGGCTACGACGCCGAGACCGTCACCGTCGCGCGGCTCGTCGCGGATCTGGGGAGGTTCGGTCTGGAACCCCGGCACCTGCGGGCCGTCAAGGCGGGCGCCGACCGGGAGGCCGGGTTGATCGAACAGGTGGTCGCGCCGCTGCGCCGGCACCGGAACCCGCAGACCAGGGCCCATGCGGAGGCCACCGCCAAGGAGCTGGCCGCGCAGTCGGTGCGGCTGCACGCGGCCCTGGTGCAGATCGCTCTGGGCATCCGCTCGCAGTGACCCGGGAGGGGCCCGACTATCCAAACCGGGCGGGCACGTCCTAGGGTTGCTGTGTGAACGAGCTCGACGTTGTGGGTGTCCGCGTGGAAATGCCCTCCAACCAGCCGATCGTGCTCCTGCGTGAAGTGGGAGGCGATCGGTTCCTCCCCATCTGGATCGGACCGGGTGAGGCGACGGCGATCGCCTTCGCCCAGCAAGGGATGACGCCTCCGCGACCGCTGACGCACGACCTCTTCAAGGACGTGCTGGAGGCCGTGGGGCAGGAACTCACCGAAGTCCGCATCACGGATCTGCGTGACGGGGTCTTCTACGCCGAACTGGTCTTCGCCAGCGGCGTCGAGGTGAGTGCGCGGCCGTCCGACGCGATAGCGCTGGCCCTCCGGACCGGTACGCCTATCTTCGGCAGCGACGGCGTCCTGGACGACGCCGGCATCGCGATCCCGGACGAGCAGGAGGACGAGGTGGAGAAGTTCCGCGAATTCCTCGATCAGATCTCGCCGGAGGACTTCGGGACCAACAGTCAGTGAGACCGGCCGCCGGTCACCGGTGGGGCCGGTGACCGGCCGGACCGGGCGGTACGGCCGGAGGCCGTTCGCGGGGCGCTGTCAGAGCATTCGAGTAGCCTTTCCCCGAAGAGAGATACGGGAAACCACTCTCAGGGTGATTATCACTCGGCGTGCCGAGTGTGGCGATCGTTGACGCACCCCGAGTGACTGCCTACCTTCGTGTGGGCAGGTCAAGGACGGAGGGTCGGCGTGATGAGCAGCGCGGACGGTACGGCAGGCAGCTCCCTCGGACGGGTGTCCGGGGAGAGCGCTCCGTATCCGCTTCACGGCAGTGTGGGCGACTTCGGTACGGACGCCGGTGCGGGCGTGCCGGATGAAGGGGTGGGCTACCGCGGTCCCACGGCCTGTGCGGCCGCCGGGATCACCTACCGCCAACTGGACTACTGGGCACGCACCGGGCTCGTGGAGCCGAGTGTGCGGCCCGCGTACGGGTCGGGCACGCAGCGGCTCTACAGCTTCCGCGACGTCGTCGTCCTGAAGATCGTCAAGCGTTTCCTCGACACCGGGGTGGCCCTGCAGAACATCCGGGCCGCCGTGCAGCACCTGCGGGCCCGGGGCTTCCGCGACCTGGAGCGGATGACGCTCATGAGCGACGGGGCCACCGTCTACGAGTGCTCCTCGCCCGACGAGGTCGTGGACCTGCTCCAGGGCGGACAGGGCGTCTTCGGCATCGCCGTCGGGGTGGTCTGGCGGGACGTGGAGACGGCGCTGTCGCAGCTGCACGGGGAGCGGGTGGACACCGGCGAGACCCTCGTGGGACACAACCCGGGGGACGAGCTGGCCAGGCGGCGCAGGGACAGGGCGGTCTGAGACCGCGGCCCGCCCCGCTCCCGGGGCCGGTGGGGCGTTGTCAGTGGCGTAGGGCAGCATCGGACCCGTGAGAGCCGCGCCGACGATCCTGCACCTCGACATGGACGCGTTCTTCGCCGCCGCCGAGCAGGCGGCGAAGCCCAGCCTGCGCGGGAAGCCCGTGGTCGTCGGCGGTCTCGGACCCCGGGGAGTGGTGGCCACCGCGTCGTACGAGGCACGCCGCTTCGGGGTCCACTCCGCGATGCCGATGGGGCAGGCGCGACGGCTCGCGCCGAACGCGGCCTACCTCGTACCGCGCTTCTCCTTCTACCGGTCGATCAGCGAGCAGGTCATGGAGCTGCTCGGGCTCCTCTCCCCGCTCGTGGAGCCCCTCAGCCTCGACGAGGCGTTCGTGGACCTGGAGGCGGGAGGCGTCGCCGACGACCCCGCGAGCGCGCGGGCCGCGGGGGAGCGGCTGCGGGCCGACATCCTGGCGACGACGGGTCTGACGGGTTCGGTGGGGCTCGCCGCGTCCAAGATGATCGCGAAGATCGCCTCCGAGGAGGCGAAGCCGAACGGGCTCGTCCTCATCGAGCCAGGGACCGAGCGGGAGCTTCTGGGGCCGCGTTCCGTACGCATCCTCCCCGGCGTCGGGCCGGCGACCGGGGAGCACCTGCGCAGGGCCGGGATGACCACGGTCTCCGACCTCGCGGAGGCGGGCGAGGACGAACTCGTACGGCTCCTCGGCCGGGCGCACGGGGCCTCGCTGTACCGGATGGCGCAGGGGTACGACGACCGGGCCGTGGTGGCCGAGCGGGACGCCAAGTCCGTCTCGGTCGAGGACACCTTCGACGTGGACCTGCACGACCGGACACGGATCCGGGCCGAGGTCGAGCGCCTCGCCGAGCGGTGCGTGGGGCGGCTGCGGGCGTCGGGCCACTCGGGGCGCACGATCGTCCTGAAGGTCCGGAGGTTCGACTTCTCGACGCTGACCCGGTCCGAGACGCTGCGGGGGCCGACGGACGCCCTCGGGGTCGTGCGGGAGGCCGCCGGGCGGCTGCTCGACGCGGTGGACACCACGGGGGGCGTGCGGCTGCTGGGGGTGGGGGTGAGCGGGCTCGCGGACTACACGCAGGAGGACCTGTTCGCCCAGGCGGAGGCGGCGGCGGAAGCGGCGGGGGAGCGGGCCGCCGGGGAGGCGGACGGCGCGGCGCGGACGGACGGCGTGGCGGGGGCGGAGACCGCCGGGGCCGGGGCCGCCGGACCGGTGGAACGCCACTGGACACCCGGGCACGACGTGCGGCACGCCGTGTACGGGGCCGGCTGGGTGCAGGGGAGCGGGGTCGGGCGGGTCACGGTGCGGTTCGAGGAGCCGTGGTCGGCGCCGGGGCGGGTGCGGACGTTCGCCGTGGACGATCCGGAGCTGACGGCGGGGGAGGCGCTGCCGCTGGTGAGGCGGGGGACGCCGGTGGGCGGTGCCGTGCCGCCGGCGGCCGCGGGACACGGGGACGGGTCCGGTCCGGACCCCTTCCCGTCCCGCCCGTGACGGCGGGACGGGAAGGGAGGGACGTTTCCCGGACGCCCGCGTCCCCGGCGGGTCCCGGACCGTCCCGCGGGGCGGCCGGACCGGGTCAGGCGCCTTCCTGGCCCGCCAGGTGTCCGAAGTCCTTGTCCGGGTGGTCCGCGGGGGAGGAGGGGAGGGCGAGGCCGTAGTGGCGGTAGAGCTGGAGTTCCTGTTCCGGCGAGAGGTGGCGGCCCACGCCGAAGTCCGGGGCGTCCTTGATGAGGGCGCGTGCGAACGGGACGTGGAGGCCGTCGTCGAGCAGGTCGCTCGGCTCCAGGGGGACGAAGGCGTCCCGGCTGAACAGACCGGTGCGGACGGCGGCCCACTCCGGTACGCCGGTCGCGTCGTCCAGGTACACCTCGTCGACGGTCCCGATCTTGTTCCCGTCGCGGTCGAACGCCTTGCGGCCGATCAGGCTGCGCGGATCGATGTCGGTCTGCACGGTCCCTCCAAAGGGTCGCGGCTCCTCTACCCCCTACCAAAGGGCACATCCGGGATGTCGGCCACTTGAGCGAAGGGGGTCACCATCGCGCTGGTAGGCTGGGCGTGGCTGTCGACCCCGTGCGGGAGAGTCCCCCGGAGAAACCTTCCGGTGGACGCCGAAGGAGCAAATCCTCCCCGGAATCTCTCAGGCCCCTGTACCGCGCGGACGAGGTCACTCTGGAAAGCAGAGCGGATGTCCGACGGCATGCGCTCTCACCGACGGTGAAAGCCGGCGTGCCGCGAGGCGTGCCGGTGAAACTCTCAGGTTGAGATGACAGAGGGGGAGGCCGTCCGGGCACCCGCGCCGTGGTGCCCCTCGCAGGTCGTGACGACCAGGAGGCCTCCGTACATGACCGCCAACCGCATTCCGCTCTCCGAACTCGAACAGGGCATCCCGTTCGAGCAGCGGCACATCGGGCCCGATGCCGAGGCCCGGGCCAAGATGCTCGCCCAGGTCGGTTACGGCTCGCTCGACGAGCTCACGGCCGCCGCGGTGCCGGACGTGATCAAGAACGCCGAGGCGCTGGGCCTGCCGGCCGCGCGCACCGAGGCCGAGGTCCTCGCCGAGCTGCGGACGCTCGCCGACCGCAACCAGGTCCTCGCCCCGATGATCGGCCTCGGCTACTACGGCACCTTCACCCCGCCGGTGATCCTGCGGAACGTGATGGAGAACCCCGCCTGGTACACGGCCTACACGCCGTACCAGCCGGAGATCTCCCAGGGCCGCCTGGAGGCCCTGCTGAACTTCCAGACGATGGTCGCCGACCTGACCGGTCTGCCCACCTCCGGCGCCTCCCTCCTGGACGAGGGCACCGCCGCCGCCGAGGCCATGGCCCTGTCCCGCCGCGTCGGCAAGGTCAAGAACGGCGTCTTCCTGGTCGACGCCGACGCCCTGCCGCAGACGATCGCCGTCATCGAGACCCGCGCCGAGCCGACCGGCGTCGAGGTCGTCGTCGCCGACCTGAGCGAGGGCATCCCCGCCGAGGCCGCCGAGCGCGGCGTCTTCGGCGTGCTCGTCCAGTACCCCGGTGCCTCCGGCGCCGTCCGCGACATCAAGCCGCTGATCGACGCGGCCCACGAACTCGGCGCGATCGTCACCGTCGCCGCCGACCTCCTCGCGCTCACCCTGCTCACCTCGCCCGGCGAGCTGGGGGCCGACATCGCCGTCGGCACCACGCAGCGGTTCGGCGTCCCCATGGGCTTCGGCGGGCCGCACGCCGGCTACATGGCCGTCCAGGACAAGCACGCCCGCTCCCTGCCCGGCCGCCTCGTGGGCGTGTCCGTCGACGCCGACGGCAACCGCGCGTACCGCCTGGCGCTCCAGACCCGCGAGCAGCACATCCGCCGCGAGAAGGCCACCAGCAACATCTGCACCGCGCAGGTGCTGCTCGCCGTCATGGCCGGCATGTACGCCGTCTACCACGGCCCCGAGGGCCTCAAGGGCATCGCGCTCCGCACCCACCGGTACGCCGCGATCCTCGCCGCCGGCCTGCGCGCCGGGGGCGTCGAGCTCACCGGGGACGCCTTCTTCGACACCCTCACCGCCCGCGTCCCCGGCAGGGCCGACGAGGTCGTCGCCGCCGCCCGCGAGGCCGGTGTCAACCTCTACCGCGCCGACGCCGACCACGTCTCCGTCTCCTGCGACGAGACCACCGGCCGCGACCAGCTCGCCGCCGTCTGGGCCGCCTTCGGCGTCACCGCCGACGTCGAGTCCCTGGACGCCGTCACCGAGGACGCGCTGCCCGCCGGTCTGCTGCGCTCCGACGCGTACCTGACGCACCCGGTCTTCCACGCGCACCGTTCCGAGACCTCCATGCTGCGCTACCTGCGCCGGCTCGCCGACCGCGACTACGCGCTCGACCGCGGCATGATCCCGCTCGGCTCCTGCACGATGAAGCTGAACGCGACCACCGAGATGGAGCCGGTGACCTGGCCCGAGTTCGGCCAGATCCACCCCTTCGCCCCGGTCGAGCAGGCGCAGGGCTACCTCACGCTCATCACCGAGCTGGAGGAGCGCCTCGCCGAGGTCACCGGCTACGACAAGGTGTCGATCCAGCCCAACGCCGGTTCGCAGGGCGAGCTGGCCGGTCTGCTCGCCGTCCGCGCGTACCACCGGGCCAACGGCGACGAGCAGCGCACCGTCTGCCTCATCCCGTCCTCCGCGCACGGCACCAACGCCGCTTCCGCGGTGATGGCCGGGATGAAGGTCGTCGTGGTGAGGACCGCCGACGACGGCGAGATCGACGTCGAGGACCTGCGGGCCAAGATCGCCCAGTACCGTGACGAGCTGTCCGTGCTGATGATCACCTACCCGTCGACGCACGGCGTCTTCGAGGAGCACGTCGCCGACATCTGCGCCGAGGTCCACGAGGCCGGCGGCCAGGTGTACGTCGACGGCGCCAACCTCAACGCCCTGGTCGGCCTGGCCAAGCCGGGGCACTTCGGCGGCGACGTCTCGCACCTGAACCTGCACAAGACCTTCTGCATCCCGCACGGCGGCGGCGGCCCCGGCGTCGGCCCGGTCGGCGTGCGCGCCCACCTCGCCCCGTACCTGCCGAACCACCCGCTCCAGCCCACCGCGGGCCCGGAGACCGGCGTCGGCCCGATCTCGGCCGCCCCGTGGGGCTCCGCCGGCATCCTGCCGATCTCGTGGTCGTACGTGCGCCTGATGGGCGGCGAGGGCCTCAAGCGGGCCACCCAGGTCGCGGTGCTCGCGGCGAACTACATCGCCAAGCGCCTGGAGCCGCACTTCCCGGTGCTCTACACCGGTCCGGCCGGCCTGGTCGCCCACGAGTGCATCGTGGACCTGCGCCCGCTCTCCAAGGAGACCGGCGTCACCGTCGACGACATCGCCAAGCGCCTCATCGACTACGGCTTCCACGCGCCGACGATGTCCTTCCCGGTGGCCGGCACGCTGATGATCGAGCCGACCGAGTCCGAGGACCTGACCGAGCTGGACCGCTTCTGCGACACGATGATCGCGATCCGGGCCGAGATCGAGAAGGTCGCCGCGGGCCAGTGGCCCGCGGACGACAACCCGCTGCGCAACGCCCCGCACACCGCGGCCGCCCTCGGCGGCGGGTGGGACCACCCGTACACCCGTGACGAGGCCGTCTTCCCGGCGGGCGTCTCGGCCGCCGACAAGTACTGGCCGCCGGTGCGCCGGATCGACGGCGCCTTCGGCGACCGCAACCTCGTCTGCTCCTGCCCGCCGCTGGACGCGTACGACAACTGAGGCCGGACGCCTTCGTGACGGGGGCCGGTCCGGAGGGTTCTCCTCCGGACCGGCCCCCGTCCTCCGTCCGGGCCCGTCAGGCGGCGGTCGTCACCCGGCCCGCCGCGAGGGGACGGTGCGGGGCGATGACCTGTCCGTCCGGCAGCAGTTCACCGGTGTCCTCGAAGAGCAGGACGCCGTTGCACAGCAGGCTCCAGCCCTGCTCCGGGTGGTGTGCCGTCAGTCGGGCCGCCTCCCGGTCGGCGGAGTCGGCGGTGGGACAGGCGGGATGGTGCTGGCACATGGATGGGTTCTTTCGCTGCGTCGTGGTGGATGTCCTGCGGCTCTGCGCGCTCATGGCCGCCCCCGTCGGTCGGTTCGGTTCCGGTCCCAGTCTTGCTCCGGGGGCGGGCTTCCGCAGGCATTTCGCGGCAGCTCGTCCCCTCTCGGAGGGACGCGTCACCCGCAAGGGCGGTTCGGTCCAACCACCCCGCCCCTTCGGGTGGTTCGGGGTGGTCCGGGCGGGCTAGTCCGTACGGGAGGGGCGTTCGGGCGGCGCGTTCGGACGCCCGGTCCGGGCAGCGGCGCGCCCCGTGTCCCGGACGGGGCACGGGGCGGTGGCGTGCGGGGAAGGGCGGTTCAGGCGGGTGCCGGTGAGCCCAGGAGCGGCGGCGCGAGCCGCGTGCTGAGGACGGGCAGGAGGTCGGCGGCCGGGTAGGGGTGGTGGGCCGTGATCCCCGGCGGCGCGGGAGCCAGCGGCACCAGCAGGTCGGCGGCGGCCGGGGCGGCGGTGGTGTCGTCCGCCTCCGGGTCCGCCTGCAGCCAGAGGGTCAGCATGTAGAGCTCCGGTACGGAGAGCAGCCGCGGCCGGTACGCGACCGGGATCTTTTCGGCCTGCTGCAGGGCCCGTTCCGTGGAGGAGACGTACGGTCCCTCGAAGAAGTGCGAGAAGGACCAGCCGTCCGGAGTGGGCGCGGTGTCCGCGGCCGCGATCGTCCGGTCCCCGTTCCGGATCAGGAAGCGCCATCCGGCGAGCCGGGTGCGAGGCGGATGCCCCGGAGCTCCGGTGATGTCCAAGACGTGGACGGGCAGGGGGAGTTCGGGGCTCAGCGGTCCCTGCGCGACCCGCAGGGCGGGGGTTCGCGCCTCACGGACGACGGTCGGTGAGCCGAGCGCCGCGAGGACGCTGCGGAGGGCCGGCCCGGGGGCCGGGGAGGGTCGGAGCATGGTGGGTCGCCTCTCGCTCAGGAGACACGGTGACGCGTGGGCAGGTACGACGGCGCTGTCGGCGGCGGGGCCAGAGAGGGGCCGTGGGGCCATGGCACGGGGCCGTGATCGGGCGCCAACACTCTGCCTCGTCCGCGGAGTTTATACGACACGTGTTCACACAGTGTTTCCGCTAGACGTCCCCGTTATTCCTGGCAAGGCGTCATCAGGACTTCGTCGCGGGGCGGAGAAGCGGAATCAGGAGGACGATACCGCTCTCACCCGCGTATATCACACGGGTTCGGTCGGCCGAATTCCGACCATGGCTTTCCAGGCAATATGGCGTCGGTATGTGACGATCATTCGTTGCCTGTGGAATGTGCCATTGGAGTGCTGCGTCCAGCCTATCGTCCGACAAGCCGGTCCCGCGGGCGTTGTGGATCAGCGGGGTGGGCATCATGGTCCGTGACGCGCGGCCGCCATGGTGGCCGCCCAGCCGGGGAAGGACACTTCGATGGGCGAGAAGGTCGTGGCCGACGGGTTCGGCCCGTCCGACCGACAGCACTACCGGAGGAAACTCCAGCAATGTCTGGCGGGACTCGCGAGGCTCCTGGCGGAGAAGAGGTTCGACCGCCCGCGCAATCTCATGGGCGTGGAGATCGAACTCAATCTCGCCGGGGCCGACGGGCTGCCCCGCATGCTCAACGGTCCGGTTCTCGAAAAGATCGCGAGCACCGATTTCCAGACGGAACTCGGAATGTTCAACCTCGAAGTCAACATCGCCCCCCACCAGCTGGAGGGCCGCGTATTCGACCGGCTGGCGGAGGAGATCGGGGCCGGCATCGGATACGCCGACCGCATGGCGGCGGAACTCGACGCGGGCGTCGTCATGATCGGCGTGCTGCCCACGCTCGAACAGCACGACCTGGTGCCCGAGAACCTGTCGGACAACGACCGCTACGCGCTCCTCAACGACCAGATCCTCGCCGCCCGGGGGGAGGACCTCGTCCTCGACATCCACGGCGTCGAACACCTCCGGTGCACCTCGGAGTCGATCGTGCCCGAGGCGGCCTGCACCTCGGTCCAGCTCCACCTCCAGGTGACACCGGCCCGGTTCGCCGCCGTGTGGAACGCGGCGCAGGCCGTCTCCGGCGTGCAGATCGCGCTCGGCGCCAACGCGCCCTTCGTCTTCGGCCACGAGCTGTGGCGGGAGTCCCGGCCGCCGCTCTTCCAGCAGGCCACCGACACCCGGCCGCCCGAGCTGCAGTCCCAGGGGGTCCGGCCGCGCACCTGGTTCGGGGAGCGGTGGGTCGACTCGGCCTACGACCTCTTCGAGGAGAACCTCCGTTACTTCCCCGCCCTCCTCCCCGTCCGGGACGAGGAGGACCCGCTGCTCGTTCTCGACCGGGGAGGCGTGCCGGGCCTCCGGGAACTGGTCCTGCACAACGGCACGGTCTACCGCTGGAACCGGCCCGTGTACGGCGTGGTCGACGGGGTCCCGCACCTGCGCGTCGAGAACCGGGTCCTGCCGGCGGGTCCGACCGTGACGGACGTGATCGCCAACGCGGCCTTCTACTACGGCCTCGTGCGCGCGCTCGCCGACGAACCCCGGCCCGTCTGGAAGCGGATGGCCTTCGAGGACGCCGAGGCCAACTTCGACACGGCCTGCCGCCACGGCATCGAGGCGGAGCTGCGCTGGCCCCGCCCGGGACGCGCGGGCGGCGTCGCGACCGTGCCGGCGGTACGGCTCGTCCTGGACGAGCTGCTGCCGCTCGCCGCGACGGGACTCGACGCCTGGCGCATCGAGCCCGCCGACCGGGACTTCTACCTCGGCGTGATCGAACAGCGCTGCCTGCGGCGGGTGAACGGCGCCTCCTGGCAGGCCGACACCTTCCACCGGGCCCTGGAGGCGGGCCTCGACCGGCGGACGGCGCTCGCGGCGACGACCCGCCGCTACCGGACCCTCATGAGCGCGGGCGATCCGGTGCACACCTGGCCGGTCGGCATCGGCTGAGGCGGCCCCCTCCGCCTCCGTCCCGGAGCCTCGCATGGGGGATCATGTCCCCACGGGTTCGGTCGTCCGGGGAAGTGGAGACAGATGTGGTGTCCGAGCAACGAGTGAGGGAAGCCTCCCCGTCCCCCGACGGGCCGGCGCCCCGGGTGTTGCGCTCCGAGACGCTGATCGTGCTCTCCCTCTCGCTCGGGGCGAGCGGCGTGTCGGCGCTCATCAGCTTCGTCGGCTCGCTCACCAGGCCCGGTGCGCTGAAGGAACAGGCGGCGACCCTCAACGGCTCGTACGCGCCGGGGCGGCCCTGGCTCGACCTGTCCTGGCAGCTCTTCGGCATCGCCACGGCGCTGGTGCCGGTCGTGCTCGTCGCCCACCTCCTGCTGCGGGAGGGCTCGGGCCTCCGGGCCATCGGTTTCGACCGGACCCGGCCGTGGCCCGACCTCGGGCGCGGGACGCTGGTCGCGGCGGGGATCGGGAGTGCCGGGCTCGCGTTCTACCTGGCGGCGAGGGCGTCCGGGTTCAACCTGACGGTGGTTCCCGAGTCGCTGCCGGACGTGTGGTGGAAGTACCCCGTGCTCATCCTGTCGGCGGTCCAGAACTCCGTCCTGGAGGAGGTGATCGTCGTCGGCTACCTGCTGCGCAGACTGGGGCAGCTGGGGTGGACCCCGACGGCGGCGCTCGTGGCCAGTTCGGTGCTGCGCGGCTCGTACCACCTCTACCAGGGGATCGGCGGTTTCCTCGGCAACGTGGTGATGGGCGTGGTCTTCGTCCTGCTGTACCGCCGCTGGGGCCGGGTCGGGCCGCTGGTCGTGGCGCACGCGCTGCTCGACATCGTGGCCTTCGTCGGGTACGGGCTGCTCGCGGGGAAGGTGGGCTGGCTGCCGACCGCGTGACGGGCGCGACGGGAGGGGCGCACGGGTTCTCCGGGCGCCCCTCCCGTCGTCTGCGCGGGGGTCAGGCGCGCAGGTCCCCCTCGACGACGGTGACGGCGTGGCCGTTCAGGAAGGTGCGGTCGCCGCGCAGGCGGGTGCGGACGAGTCCGGTGCGGGCGCCGCCCTGGAAGCCGGTCAGGTCGTCGCGTCCGAACCGGGCCGACCAGAGGGGGGCGAGCGCGGTGTGGGCGCTGCCGGTCACCGGGTCCTCGTCGATGCCCACGGCGGGGAAGAAGCCGCGCGAGACGAAGTCGTAGCCGTTGTCCGGGCGTTCGGCGGCGGCGGTCGCGATGACGCCGCGCGAGGACACGCGGCGCAGGGCGGCGAAGTCGGGGGCGAGGGAGCGCACGGTGGTCTCGTCGCGCAGTTCGACGACGAGGTCGCCGATGTGGGCGCCCGTGTCGTGGACGGCGACGGCCTCGGCGCCGAGCGCCTCCTCCAGGCCCTCCGGGACGGGGACCGGGACGAGGGGGGAGGTCGGGAAGTCCATCGTGATCGTGCCGTCGTCCTCGGCGGTGGCGCCGAGGACGCCGCAGCGGGCCGCGAAGCGGACGGTGCCGGTCGCGGCGCCGGTGGTGTGCAGGACGTGGGCCGTGGCCAGCGTGGCGTGGCCGCACATGTCGACCTCGGTGGTCGGGGTGAACCAGCGCAGGGCCCAGTCGGCCTCGCTCCCGGCGGGCAGCGGATGGGCGAAGGCGGTCTCGGAGAGGTTGACCTCGGCGGCGACCTTCCGGAGCCAGTCGTCCTCCGGGAAGGAGTCGAGGAGGAGGACCCCCGCGGGGTTGCCGGAGAAGGGCCGGTCGGTGAAGGCGTCGACGATTCGGATGCGCATGGCGGCGACGGTACCGGGGCCGGATTTCCGCGGGCCAAGGCCAATCGCGGAGAACTGGACCGTACGTACGGCCCCGTGCGGGGCCGCGGGCCGCGCGGCGGTCCGGCTCCGGCGGCGCCCGGTGGCGGGGGAGGGCCCGCCGTGGGTTTCCCTCTTGCTCGACGGGTGTTGCCGATATATCGTTGAAGCATCGCGATGATTCGAAGAAGTGATGCCGACGGAAGGAGTGTCGCGATGCGTTCCCATGGACACGAGTACGGAGACGGACACGGAGCCGGCCGTGGAGGCCGCGGACGCGGCCCCGGGGGCCGGGGGGACTTCGACGGACGGCGCGCCGCGTTCGGGCCCTTCGGGCCCGGGTTCGGCGGCGGGCCGTTCGGGGGCGGCCCCTTCGGGGGGCGCGGTCGCGGCGGCGGCCGGGGACGGGCGCGCCGCGGTGACGTGCGGGCTTCGATCCTGGCGCTCCTGAAGGACCGCCCGATGCACGGCTACGAGATGATCCGGGAGATCGGCGAGCGCAGCGACGGGGCCTGGAGGCCCAGCCCCGGCTCGGTCTACCCCACCCTCCAGCTGCTCGAGGACGAGGGGCTGATCACCAGCGCGAGCGAGGGCGGCAAGAAGCTGTTCGCGCTCACCGACACCGGTCGCGCCGAGGCCGAGGACGGGCCCGAGGCTCCCTGGGAGGAGGCCGGACGCGGGGTGGACTGGGAGGCCGTGAACGAGATCCGGCAGGCCGGCTTCGGGCTGATGGAGGCGGTCGGGCAGGTCTGGAAGACCGGCAGCGCCGAACAGCGGCAGAAGGCGGTCGCCGTGATCAACGAGGCCCGCAAGAAGCTGTACCTGATCCTGGCCGACGAGCACTGAGGCCGGGAGGGGCCCGTGACGACCGCCGGAACCGGGATCGTCACGGGCCCCCTCCGTGCGCCCGCCGGGCGTTCAGTGCCGGTGGGCCGTCAGTTCCGCGGCGGCCGGGCCCGCGCCACCGCCGACCCACCGGATCTCGGCCGTGTCGAAACTGTCGGAGGCGCGCGGGGCCCCGTCCTCCTCGTGGCAGTGGAACGCGGCCCAGAACAGATCGGCAGGCAGCGCCCCCCGGGGTGCGTACACCCGGTACACGTACTGCCGTCCGTCGAGCGCGAGCAGACCCACCGTCCAGAACACGTCCGTAGGACGAGCGGGGAGGGGGTCCTGGTTGCGGCGGGACGCGGGGCAAGGCGGCGCGCCCTCCCGGGGACGGGAAACACGATCTCATCCGCAAGGAGGAGGACCCGCGCGTCCGTGCCCCACTCCGGTGGGACGCGGACATGCTCCTCCCCGGCGATGTCCCGGACGCCGGAGTCTGATGAGGTGGGAGCGTGCACCGTCCCGTCCCCCGCCCTCCGTCGCCCGTCGCCCCGCGCGCGGAGCTCACGTCCTTCCTGACGCCGTCGCTCGCCGCGGTCGTCACGGGCGCGCGGCGCAGGGCCCTCCGGGGCGGGGACCGCCAGGTCGACACCGCGCACCTGCTGCACTCGCTGGTCGAGTCCGACCCCGGGGCCGCCGCCGCGCTCGGAGGTGACGACCGGCTCGCCCGCGTCCTCGGCTACCTCGTCCAGCGGTCCATCGGCTACGGCCTGCGCTGGCAGCGCTCCGTCGAGGACACGGGAACCGGCCGCCCACTCCCCGCGCCGCGCGGGGACGAACCCCGGCAGACCCGTACCTCCGGCTGGTCACCGGCCGCGACCGCCGCCCTGGAGGGCGCCTTCCGGCGGGCCGCCGAGCGCGGTGCGCCCCGGGCCGGGAGCGCCGACCTGCTCGCCGTCGTCGCCGCCGATCCCGGGAGCCGGGCCGCCGAGGTGCTGCGCCGCGCCGGGGTCGATCCCGACGCCTTGGCCGCCCGCGCCGACGCCCCGGACCCCGTCGGCGGCGCCTCCGGCGAGATCTGCCACGAGGGGCCGCCCCCACAGGTGCGACGGGGGTTACACCCCTGACGGGGGCCTGCCATCATGACCCCATGCACGCGTCTCAGGTGAGAAGCGCCGGCCTGGGGCTCGCCCTCGTGTCGGCCTTCGCGTTCGGTGGTTCGGGAGTGGCGGCCAAGCCGCTCATCGAGGCGGGGCTCGACCCGCTCCACGTGGTGTGGCTCCGGGTCGCCGGCGCCGCGCTCGTGATGCTTCCGGTGGCCTGGCGCCACCGGCACCTCCTGCGCCGCCACCCCGCCCTCCTCGCGGGCTTCGGGCTGCTCGCCGTCGCCGGGGTCCAGGCCTTCTACTTCGCCTCGATCTCCCGGATCCCCGTCGGCGTCGCCCTCCTCGTGGAGTACCTCGCCCCGGCCCTCGTCCTCGGCTGGGTCCGCTTCGTCCAGCACCGGCCGGTCACCCGCGCCGCCGCCTTCGGCGTCGTCCTCGCCGTCGGCGGCCTCGCCTGCGTCGTCCAGGTCTGGTCCGGCCTGCGCTTCGACCTCGTCGGGCTGCTCCTGGCGCTCGCCGCCGCCTGCTGCCAGGTCGGCTACTTCGTCCTCTCCGACCAGGGCGCCGACGGGGCCGAGCGGGCCGACCCGGTCGGGGTGATCGCGTACGGGCTGCTCATCGGCGCCCTCGTCCTCACCGTCGTGTCCCGGCCGTGGGGCATGGACTGGGGGGTCCTGGGCGGTCACGTCCGCATGGACGACGTCGGCGTGCCCGCCTGGCTGCTGCTCGGCTGGATCGTCCTGATCGCCACCGTCCTCGCCTACGTCACCGGGGTCGTCTCGGTGCGCCGGCTCTCTCCGCAGGTGGCGGGCGTCGTGGCCTGCCTGGAGGCGGTCGTCGCGACCGTCCTCGCCTGGATCCTGCTCGGCGAGCACCTGGGCGCGCCGCAGATCGCCGGTGGCGCGATGGTCCTGGTCGGCGCCTTCATCGCCCAGTCCTCGACCCCGAAGGCACCGCCGGCCGGACCCGTGGCCGGATCGGGCGACGGGAGCGCGGGGGAGGCCGGGGCGCCCGGAGTCCCCGGCGGGGCGGCCCGGACGGAGCCCGGGGACCGGGGCACGGAGCTGCCCACCGGGTGGAGCGCGCCGTAGGCCGTGTCCCGTACCCGGCGAGGGCCGGGCCGGGCTCCGCGACGGCCCGGTCCCGCCGGTCCCTCCTCCGCCGTCAGAGCGCGGTGAGGTAACCGGGGAGGGCGATGCCAGGGTCGAGGTCGTCGGCTGGGACCGGCGCGCCGTAGCCGTTCCGTACGGGGACCACGCCGGACCAGTGGGGAAGGCCGAGGTCCTCGGGGTCGTCCGAAGGTCCGCCGGAACGGACCTTCGCCGACACCTCGTCCAGGTCGAGGCGGATCACCGAGGTGGCGGCGAGTTCCTTGGCGTTCGCCGGGCGCGAGTCGGCGGAACGGCCGGGGACGACGTGGTCCACGAGGGCGTCGAGCGCGATCCGCCGTTCCTCCGGGTCGGTGACCTGGTGCGCGATGCCGTGCACGACGACCGAGCGGTAGTTGAGGGAGTGGTGGAAGGCGGAGCGGGCGAGCACGAGGCCGTCGACGTGGGTGACGGTCAGGCAGACCGGCAGGCCCGGGGCCTTCGTGCCGTCGCCGGTCGCGCGCAGCGGCCGCGAGCCGGTGGAGCCGTGGACGTAGAGGCGTTCGCCGACCCGGCCGAAGAGGGTCGGCAGGACGACCGGCGCGCCGTCCCGGACGAAGCCGAGGTGGCAGACGTACGCCTCGTCGAGTATCGAGTGGACCAACTCCCTGTCGTACGAGGCGCGTTCACGGGAGCGCGTGGGCACGGTCCGGTCGGACGGGGTGTAGGCGTCGGCGGGGGCGCTCATTGCGTACTCCATTGCACTAGTGCATACTGTTTTTTGTGCTAGGAGAGTATCGGATCGAAGGCCGCCGCGCATCGGACATCGCCGCCAGCGTCGAGCGGGGGGTCGGCACCGGTGCGCTGGAGCCCGGCCGTCTCCTCCCCCCTCTGCGGGAACTGGCGGCCGGACTCGGCGTGAACCCCAACACCGTCGCCGCCGCCTACCGGACCCTGCGCGAACGCGGGGTGATCGAGACGGACGGACGGCGCGGCAGCCGGGTGCGGTCCCGGCCCGCCACGACCGCGCGCGGATCGATCCGGGTCGAGGCACCCGCCGGGGTGCGGGACCTGAGCGAGGGCAACCCCGACCGCGCCCTGCTGCCGCCCCTCGGCGACGCCCTGGCGGAAGCCGCGCGACGGTACGCCGAACGGCCCGGCATGTACGGGGAGTCCCCGGTGGACGAGGACTTCGGACGGCTCGCGCGCGCCGCCTTCGACGCGGACGGGGTGCCGGACGGGCCCGTCGGCGTGGCCTCCGGCTCCCTCGACGCCATCGAACGGGTGCTCGCGGCCCGTCTCAGGCCGGGCGACGCCGTCGCCGTCGAGGACCCGGGCTGGGGCAGCCTCCTCGACCTGGTGCCCGCGCTCGGCCTGCGACCGGTCCCGGTCACCCTGGACGACGAGGGGCCGCTGCCGGAGGAGGTCGAACGCGCGCTCCGGAAGGACGGGGCGCGGGCGGTGATCGTCACCGACCGGGCGCAGAACCCGACCGGGGCCCGCGTCACCGGGGCACGGGCCCGGGAGCTGCGGCGCGTCCTCGCCGGGCACCCCGACGTCCTGCTCGTGGAGGACGACCACGGGTACGGCATCGTCGCGCAGCCGCCCCACCCGCTGGCCGGGGCCACCGACCGCTGGCTGTTCGTCCGTTCGGCCGCCAAGGCGTACGGCCCCGACCTGCGGATCGCCTCCTTCACGGGGGACCCCGAGACCGTCGACCGGGTACTCGGCCGCCAGCGGCTCGGCCCCGGCTGGGTCAGCCGGCTGCTCCAGTGGACCGTCGCGCAGCTCTGGACCGCGGAGGCGGTGGACCCGGCCGTCGTCGCGCGTTCGTACGGGGAGCGGCGCGACGGCCTGGTCCGCGCCCTCGCCCGGCGCGGCGTCCGGGCGCACGGCGGCTCCGGCATGAACGTGTGGGTGCCGGTCGCCGACGAGACGGGCGCGGTGGCGCGGCTTCTCGCGGCGGGCTGGGCGGTGGCCCCCGGGGCGCGGTTCCGCGTGGAGTCCGGGCCGGCCGTCCGGATCACCGTCTCCGGCCTGGCCGTCGCGGACGTCGAGTCCCTGGCCGACGCCGTCGCAGGGGCGACGGGACCCGCGCCGGCGCGGAGCTACGGGTAGCGGGATCGAGTACCGCGTCATGCGTGGCCCCCGTGGTCGTCGGTCCTGGCGGGCCGTTCCTCACCCCGCGAGGAACGCCGCCTTCCGGAACCCGCGCTTTCCCGGTTCCCGGAACGGTTCCCGCACGAGGGGTGCCGCTCGTGGATGCCGCGGCCGGCGGCCGACCGCGCTCACGCACGGAGGGGTGGCCGGGTGCCGGGGGTGCCCTCCTCCGGGTGGAGGGCCCGGACGGGGACCGGGGACTTCCCGGGCGCGGGGGCCGGTTCCCGCGACGGCGGCGCGGTCGTGCGGCGGGAGGCACGGGTCTGGGTGAGGGCCGCGCCCGCCATGACCACGAGCGCGCCGACCGGAGTGTTCCAGGTGAGCCCTTCGTCCAGGAGGGTGACGCCCGCCGCCGTGGCGACGACCGGGATGAAGTACGTGACCATGGAGGCCGTCGTCGGGCCGACCTCCGCGACGATGCCGTACTGGAGCAGCATCGCGTACCCCGTGCCGAGCGCGCCGAGCGCGATCACGGCGAGCAGCGGAAGGAGCTCCACCGACGTCGGGGCCGAGGTGAACAGCGGTGTGACCACGGCCAGTTGCAGCGTCGCGAGTCCCACCTGGGAGCCGGCGAGCGAGAGGTGCGAGGCGCCGGTGCCGGCCAGCGTCCTGCGGACGTGGATCCAGCCGACCGCGTAACTGAACGAGGCGAGCAGGGCGAGCACGGTGCCCGTCGCGTCGAGGCCCGAGAAGCCCTGCCACGCGCCGAGCACGGTGAGGACCCCGACGAAGCCGAGCCCCAGGCCGGCCGCCCGGGCCCGGGTCGGACGGTCCTCGGAGAGCGCGACGAGGGAAAGCAGCATGCCCCACAGCGGGGTCGTCGCGTTGCAGATGCCCGCGAGGGTCGAGGGGATCGTCAGCTCCGCGTACGCGAAGAGGGAGAACGGCAGCGCGTTGAGGAGGAGGGCCGCGATCGCCAGGTGCCCCCAGACGCGGACGCCGCGCGGCAGCCGGTCGCGCTTCGCGACCAGGGCGACGGCGAGGACCGCCGTACCGAACAGGAGCCGGCCGAAGGTGACCTGGAGAGGGGCGAAGCCCTCCGTGCCGATCTTGATGAAGAGGAAGCTGAACCCCCAGATGAGGGCCAGGGCGCCGAACCGGACGCGCCAGTCGAGCAGGCGCGGGGCGGAGGGCCGGCCGGGCTGGTCCGGCCGGCTGGGGGAGGACGTGGGGGAAAGGACGGCGGACGGCGCGGATGGCGGGACTGCGGGGCTCATGCCCTTCAGGGTGTCCGGAACGACTTCTTAGGACAAGCGAGAATTACTCGACACCTTGCCTTAGCATCGCTTACATGTTGAACCTGGAGCGCCTCCGTGTCCTGGACGCCGTCGCCCGGCACGGCTCCGTCAGCGGCGCGGCCGACGGACTGCACGTCACCACCTCGGCCGTCTCGCAGCAGTTGTCCAAACTGGAGCGCGAGGTCGGCCAGCGGCTGCTCGCCAAGAACGGGCGGGGCGTGCGCCTCACGGACGCCGGACTGCTGCTGGCCGGGCACGCCGCCCGCATCCTCTCCCACGTGCAGCTGGCCCAGACCGACATCGAGGCCCAGCGCGGCCGGGTCGTGGGGGAGGTGCGGCTCGCCGGCTTCCCCACGGCGGCCCGGGGGCTCTTCCCGGCCGCGCTGGCCGCCCTGCGCGCGGACCACCCCGAACTCCGGGTCCGTACGACGGAACTGGAGCCCGAACCGGGGGTGCGGGCGGTGCTGCGCGGCGACGCCGACCTCGCGATCGTCCTGGACTGGAGCAACAAGCGGGCGCCCGTGCCCGGCGGCCTGGAGCGCCTCCACCTCTGCGACGACACCGCCGACGTGGCCCTGCCCGCGGGACACCCGCTGGCCGGGCGCGAGGCGGTGGACCTGGTCGACTTCGCGGAGGAGGAGTGGGTGTCCTGGCCGTCCGGCGAGTTCTGCCACGACTGGCTGATGTTCACCCTGCGCTCGCAGGGCGTCGAGCCGCTCATCGGCCACTTCGCGGGGGAGCACCACACCCAGCTGGCGCTCGTCGCGGCCGGGCTCGGAGTCTGTGTGACGCCCCGGCTCGGCCGGCCGGTGCCGGACGGCGTCGTCTTCGTCCCCGTACGGCAGAAGATGCGGCGGCACATCTACGCCACCTGGCGCGCCGACGAGGGCCGCCGCCCCTCCGTGCGGGCGGTCGCCGGAGCGCTGCGGGCGGCGGCCGAACCCCTGGGGTGCTGAAGGCGGGAGCGGACCGGCCGGGGCGCCGGGGCTCCGCCCGGACCCCGGCGCCCCGGCCGTGGGTCGCGTTCCGCGCGAGCGGGGGAGGGGCCGAAGCGCTTTACAGTTCTCGTTAGAATGTCCGAACCTGGACAACTGGCGAGGGAAGTGTCTCGCCCCGTGAGCACCGGACCGACGCGGCCGGAACGGAGGCGACGCGCATGCCGACGGAGACGGCGCGCCCGCCGGCGTCGGTCGGCGCCCACCACGTGCGGGCCGCGCTGTTCGGCGCCGAACGGCGCGGAGTGGCCGCCGGGCCGCTCCTCGCACGGGCCGGACTGCCCCTCGCCCTCCTGGACGAACCCCGGGTTCCCGCCGAACAGTTCGGACGGCTCGTCCGGGAGCTGTGGACCGCCCTGGACGACGAGCTGATCGGCTTCGGCGGCGCGCCCAGCAAGGTCGGCACCTTCGGGATGATGGCCCACGCGGTGGTCCACGGCAGCCGGGACCTGCGCGAGGCGCTGCGGCGCGCCCAGACCTTCTACTCCCTCTTCCCGGCCGGCCCGCGCTTCCGCCTGGTGGAACCCGCGGCGGACGGGGGGACCCCCGGCGCCGGGGACCCTGACGAGGCCCGGATGGAGTTCGACGTCTCCGGGTACGACGACCCGCTCCACTTCGGCGCCGAGGCCACCGTCCTCGTCGCCCACCGGTTCGCGGGCTGGCTCGTCCGGCGCCGGATCGGTCTGCGCAGGGTCGAGTTCGTCCACCCCGAACCCCGGCACGCCCGCGAGTACGCCCTCCTGTTCGGGGTGCCCCCCGTCTTCGGCGCCGGGCGGACGGCCGCCGTCTTCGACCGGGCGGACCTCGGCGAACCCGTCCTCCGCGACGGGGCCGCGCTCAAGACGTTCCTGCGCCGCGCCCCCGCCGACGTGCTCGTCCCCGCGGACCACGGCGGCACCGTGACCGACCGGGTGCGGCTCCTGATCGGGCGCGCCCTGTCCGACGGCCCGGTTCCGACGCCGGAACAGCTCGCCGCCCGGCTGTCCGTCAGCCCGCAGACCCTGCGCCGCCGGCTGGCCGCCGAGGGGACGACGTACCAGCGGCTCCGCGACCAGGTGCGACGGGACCACGCCATCGCGGAACTGGCCGCCGGGCGCGTCTCGATCGAGCACCTCTCGCGCCGGCTCGGCTTCTCCGAACCCAGCGCGTTCCACCGGGCGTTCCGGCGCTGGACGGGGGAGACGCCCCGGGCGTACCGGGGCGGGGGACGGGGGGAGTCCTAGGCCGTTTCTTGGCGATCACCGGATCGTCGGTTGATGTGCGTTGGTGGCTGATGCCCAGGGGGCACGCATCGGGCCGTTGCTGCCGGAGCGGACACCTCGGCGGGGCGGACGGTGGCGTGATCACCTGCAGGTGATCGACGCGATCGCGTTCAAGTACCGGACCGGGACGCCGTGGAGGGACCTGCCCGAGCGGTACGGCTCTTGGAAGGGCGCCCACCGTGGCCTCGGATGTGGGCGAGCGACGGCACCCGGGACGCGTCCTTGCCGCCCTGCTCGCCCGGGCCGACGCCGAGGAGGACCTGGACCGGGTCGTCGCGGTCGACTCCGCGGTCGCCCGTTCCCATCAGCACGCCGCCGGGTCCCGCGAGAAGGGGATCCGGCCGGCGAGCCGGACGGCCCCGCCCTCGCCGCACATCAGGCCGTCGTACGCGCGGGTCTCCTCAACCCGGGCCACGAGGAGGTTGGGGTGTGTGTCGAAAGTCCCGCCCGTCCTGCGGGCGGACGGCGCCGCTTTCGGAACACGCCCCAGGAGAGCGGCAGGCGCGGGCGGTGGAGGAACTCCTGCTCCGTGCGTTTCCCGGCCTTGACGCGATGGCCGGCCGGTACCGCGCCGAGACGCCCGTGCCCAGCAGGGCCAGGGCGCCGAAGCCGAACCCGCCGTCAGAGGGTTCTGGCCCCTCGGGCGGCGCCGGGCGGGAGGCGAACGCGGGAGATCGCGCCGGCCGGCTGCCGCCCCGCCCTTGCCGCTCACGACACGGTTGCCCCGCCCCGCCAGGACGGTTCTCCCTCCGAACCCGGGCATCGGCAGCGAGAGCGGCGCACAAGGAGCCGCAGCCGCGCCGGTGTCCGGCCGTCGGGGAGAGCCAGTCGAGAGTTCCACCGGCGTCCTGGCCGGGCCGTCAGCGCACAGCAGCGCGTCCGTCGGCACGAAGAACGCGCCTCTCCGGGGCGACAGTCACACCTGCGAGTCAGCCCGGAAACGGGACAGTTCCGCGAACATCCCACGTCCACCCATCCGTCGCATCGCACTGGCCCACCGCGACCTTCCTCGCCAACTTGCCGAACCCTTGGCCGAGTTCGGGATCACGAAGACGGCCGGCCCCGTTCCGGGCGATCGCTCGAACGAGTGATCAGCCGTCCCTAGAAATTACCGAAATTGTCCCTGAAATGTTCCGACATCTCCTCTCTGTGGTTCTGTGCGCTGTCATTGAGGGTTTTTTCTGCATTGTTATAGGTCTGCTCCAGGCTTTTATCGACTCTCTGCCTGACGCGCTCGTATATCACGGGGTGGGCATTTCTGAGATCTTCCAATTGCTGGGCAGCCTTGACGCCCTCGTTGACGACCGATGCAGCTCCGACCGCCGCGGAACCGACCCTGACCGCTGCTCCGAACGCAGGATTGACAATAGAGGCCAGCACTCCGAGTGTTCCCGATGTCACGACACTGCCGACAACCGCACCCCCTGCGCTCTGCTTGGCTCTGTCCATCCCTTCGTTGGCCTGCTTGCTGAATCTTGCGCCCCCCTCCTGACTTCCATAAGAAGCGGCCTCGGCTATGAGTTTCTGCAGTTCTTCCTGTCCGTTGATCATGGCGTAGAGGGCGAACTTTCCGCCTTCCGGAAGATTGTCGGACAGTTTCTTCAACTCTTCCTGTGTCGGAACCTTCATATTGCCTTGAAGTGCGTCGGTCCGGTCTTTGAGTGCTTTTTTCACTCCCGATTCAAATCCTTCGCCGAACGAGAGGTTCTCTGTTTTCTCTTCTATTTTGCCTCCAACTGCTCCCAGTATCTTGTCTGCTATCCCCAGCCGACTGGCACCCTGTGACAAGGGGTCACCTGAATTCCGGTCGCGCCCAGGGGGAAGTTTGGCGATTTTTTCGCAAATGGCTGCAGCGAGGGCTTCTGCGCCGGTCCTGTCGTCGCTGTAGGTGAGTACTGTCGGGCTCTCCACCATTTCATGCATGACGGCTTTCACTTCATATCCTATTTTCGCTCCACTGGAGGGGGTGAGAGATTTTCCCTCGGAGGTGGCGACGCGGTCAATTATCGAAATGTCGTGGGACTCGAGGAATGCTTGGACGGCTGCTGCGCTTTCCAGGCTCCGAAGGCTCTGGGGATCTTTCGGATCGTCGAGTGTGATCTTCCGCTGGATCGCCGGAGTCTCTTTGGCGGGGACGTAGGCACGTGTCTTCGGCCGGGTTGATGTGGTTTCCCGCTGAACTGGTGCCGGATTGTTCATGACTCGGTGCGCGTTGGATTCGGCTTCTTGTTCGTAGCGGTCCGACGGGTCACTCACCTTCAGCCCATTGCCCTGGTCTGTTCCTGCGACGGGGCCTTGGCGTTGTTGAATGACGTGGGTGAGTTCATGGGCGAGGGTGTGTTTGTCTCCTCCGCCGTCGCCGAGGACGATGTTGTTGCCGCTCGTGTAGGCGCGGGCGCCGATTTCGCCCGCAGAAGCGCGGGCGGCGCTGCTGTCGTGGATGCGGACGTCGGAGAAGTCGGCACCGAGGCGGGCTTCCATTTCGTCGCGGAGCGGGGCGTCCATGGGGCGGCCGCTGCCTGCGAGGACGTCGTGGACGGCGGACCGCTGCACAGCGGCGGGTGCCTGTTCGGCGGCGGTCCGTTGGTGTCCGCAGCCGGCGCCGTGGACGTGCTGTTCGGCGGCTTGGTCCTCGCGCTGGGCGGGTGGTTGGGCGTAGGGATGTCCGGAGAGCTGGAGCATGTGGAGGACGGCGGCGTTGCCCGCAGTGCGCTGAAGGGCGAGAAGTCCTGCCGGGCTCGTGCGGGCCGGTCTGGCAGGCGCCGGGGACTTGAGGCCGGTTGCCTGCTCCTGGTGGTGTTCGTGCTGTGCCAACGGGGCGCCTTTCAGGAAGATGGGACGTGTTCCACGAAACCTGTTCGCAGCGTGTTCCCGACAGGACCGGAAGGGCAGCACCCGGGGCAGTGAGCCTTTTCGGCGTGGGTGCTCCGGGGCGAGGGCGGCCGTGGCGGCGACGGAGGTGCGGTTCGGGCCGCAGCGGTCCGGGCGCCCGCCGGACAGGTGGCCGACGACCGCTGCGGCGTGGGCGCGAGCGGTGCCGACGGATATGCCGAAGCCGGCAGCGATCCGCGCGAGTGGGTCATGGCGGCGGAGGTGGACCAGGCCGTCGAGGGCCCGCCGGTGGGGCGGGTGTTCGCGGCGGCGGTCAGCCTCGCGGATGACGATGGGCAGGGTGACCCACTCGACCAGAGTGTGACGAAGGCCGAGCGACCGGCCGGATCAGGACACCGCCACCGCTCCGTCCGGGGCGGCCCGTACGGGTGCCGGTCCCCGGGGCGGGCCGGCCGTCCTCCGGGCCGGCTCCCTGGTGGGACCGGTCGTCGTGGTCCCGGACGACCGTGGTCAACAACCCTGAGCGGTACGGTCACAGCCGATCACCGCCCGCCGTCCTACCGTCCGGCCATGACCGAAACCGACCGGCCTTCGTCCTCCGGTCCCCGCCGATGAGCGCGCGCCGGGCGGTCGGAGCCGTCCTCGGGGCCGGAGCCGTGCTCTGCCTCCTCGCGGGCGTCGCCGTCACCGCCCTCGGCATCCGGGTCGACGGCTCCAGCATGGCCCCCACCCTTCACCGGGGGGACCGGGTCCTCGCCGTCCCGGGCTCCGCCGGCGAGGCGCGCCGGTTCGACGTGGTGCTGCTGCGGGCCACCGGGAAGGACGCCCTCCTGGTGAAGCGGGTCGTCGCGCTCCCCGGCGACCGGGTCGCGATCGTCTCCACGCCGGACGAACCCTTCCAGGTCCTCCTCCAGGAGCGGGGCACCGGCCCGGTCCACCGGGTGGTGTCGCCCCGCTGGGCGGCGCAGGCCCGCCGTACGGGCCCCTGCTGCACGGCGGAGGGCACCCGTTCGGCGCGGGCCGAGCTGCGGACCGTGCCCGAGGGGGCGTTCTTCTACCTGGGCGACAACCCCGATCTGTCGGACGACTCGCGGGCGTACGGCTGGGGGCGGATCGACCGGATCGAGGGCCGGGTCGGCGTGCGGGCCCACCCGCTCTCCTCGTCCCCGGGCCTCGACGGTCGTCCCGTTCTGGAGGAGTACGGGAGGGCGGTGCCATAGGGGTGTTCCGGAGGCTCCGCCTCCCGGCGCCGGTTCCGCGGCGCGTCCTACGCCGGGGGCACCTTCTCGTGGCCCGTGCTCAGGGCGACCCGGACCACGGTGTCCGCGATCCTGCGGGCCGACGCCTCGGGGGACGAACCGGCCTGGACGATGTGACTGGCGGTCAGCCGGACCGCCGCGTCCACGGCCAGTTCGCGCGCCACCGGGCCGACGCCCGGCCACGCCTCCGCGACGTACGCGTCGACCATGGCGGTGGCCGTGGCGAACGCCGACGCGGACCGGGTCGTGAGGTAGGGGAGGAGCCCGTCCTCGCCGGTGCTGGTCAGCATGGCCTTGATCAGGGGGTTCCGGCCGGCCAGCCGGAGCGTGAAGCCGACGGCGGCCTCGACGGCCGCCCGCAGGTCGTCCCGGTGCGCGTCCAGACCCGCCTGGATGCCGACGAGGCAGCGTTCCAGCTCGCGCTGGAACAGGGCTTCGCCGACGGCTTCCTTGGAGGCGAACTCCGAGTACAGCGTCTGGCGGCTGACGCCGACCGCGCCGGCCAGGTGCGCCATGCGCAGCTTGTCGAAGCCGCGGTCCGCGACCGCCTCGTACGCGGCGTCGAGCAGGCGTTCGCGCAGCAGTGTCCGGACCGTCTCCCTGAAGCGTGGCATCGGCCAAGCGTAGTCCAGGAGGAATTCTCCTCAAGATTGTCCGGACTGTTGACACTCGGTACATGACTGTCCAATTCTCGAACACGCAGCCGCAAAGTGTCATCCGTCTCCGACCATCCGGCCGAGGACGCACGGCTGTATTCGCACCCCACCCGCGCGCCGTGCGCGGGACGACGGTTGGAGAGCACATGCAGGAAGAGAGCAGAGGGGTCACCCGCTGGCGCAGATCGGCGCTCCTGGCCCTGCCGGCGACCGCGGCGGTCGCCGCCATGGCCACCGCCATGGTGCAGGGCGCCCTCGCCGCGAACCTCTCGCTGACGAGCGTCCCCTTCACCCTCAGCTCCAAGACGGTGGCCGCGCCGCAGGGCATCGGCGCGGTCATGCACACCATCGACGCGGGCGGGCCCAAGGGCGCCGCGCAGGTCGGCATCGCCAAGGCGGGACTGGACGGCATCTGCGTCCACGCCGTCCAGTCGGTCAACCTCCCGGTGGTGGGCAGCCTCGGCACCTGGTCGCTCAACATCTCCTCGCCGGCCGCGGCCACCCCGCTCACCAGCGACCAGCTCGTCGCGGGCTCCGGGCTCCAGGCGAACAAGCTGATCCTCGACGCCCAGGCGCTCAAGGCGTCCACGGCCACCCTGAACGCGAGCGACGCCACCCCGAACGTCATCGGCGCGGCCGCCGACGGCGCCGGGATCAAGGCCACCGGCATCAACGACGGCACCCCGGGCCAGTTCGGTCTGGACGCCACCGGCGGCCGTACGGACATCAAGAACCTCAACGCCGACGCCAACGGTGCCACGATCGCCGGTGCGATCACCCTGCCGGACCTGGCGATCGGCATCGCCCACGGCGACAAGGGCTGCTGAGCCGGACCGCCCCGGCGGACCGCCCGCGCGGCGGCGCCGCGCACCGGGGCCCCGCGCCTCCCGAAAGGCGCGGGGCCCCTCCCCACCCCTCCCCGACCCACCGCTGCGAGGTCCCCATGAGCACCGATCCGCCGTCCGAGCCGACCGAAGGGACCGCCCCGGACGCGCCCCGGCCGCGCGGCGCGCGCGCGGCGTTCCGCACCTGGCGCCGCACCCGGCCGTTCTGGGCGGCCGTCTGGACCGGGACCGGCGGCTTCGTCATCTTCTTCCTGCCGATGGCCCCCCTCGGCAAGATCCTCCAGGTCGGGGTCGGCGGGATCGCGGGCATGGCGGGCGGCGTCGTCCTGATGGCGATGGCCCTGCTCATCCTGCTGATGCCCAGCCAGCGCCACACCGCCGGCGTCCTCGCGGTGATCGCGGGCGTCGCCTCCTTCCCGCTGTCGAACCTCGGCGGCCTCTTCGTCGGCATGGTCCTCTCGGTCCTCGGCGGCTCCATGGCCTTCGGCTGGCTCCCCGAGAAGCCCGCCGGGCGGCGCGGATTCCTCCGCCGCACCCGGACGGCCGACCGAACCCCCGTACCCCCCGTGTCCGTTGGGAGCGGCTCCGCATGAACCACCTCTTCTCCGGCGCCCGTGAGCTCGGCAAGTCCGTGACCCGGATGCGCACGAGCGGTGTCCGCGCCGCCGCCGACTGGAACACCCGGATGCTGGCCGAGGCGGCCGACGGCACCCGCCGCGGCACCCGCTGGGGGCGCGGCGCGTTCGCCCTCGTCCCCTCGGTCCTCGCCGTCGGCGCCCTCGGCACGGCACTCGCGCAGGGGGCGCTCGCCGCCAACTTCAGCGTCACCGGCGAGCCCTTCACCCTGACCTCCAACGGCGTCCAGGGCAGCGGCTTCGGCGCCATCGTCAACACCCCGGCCGTCGGACGCCCGGACGGCACCACGACCACCAACACCGCCATGGCGCGCGTCGGTTTCGCCAGCGCCGGGCTCGCCGGACTGTGCGGCATCGTCCACCAGAAGATCGCCGGGCTCCCGTACTCGCTGCTCCTGACCGGCGGCCAGAAGGTGACGGCCGCCCCGCCGGCGGACTTCACCACCGACATCGACGCGTCGAACCTCTACATCCAGGCCACCGAACTCCAGGCGTACGGCCCCACCACCCTCCAGAACGCGGTGCTCGGCCAGTCCGCCGACCAGGTCACCGTCGCCGGCAAGCCCCTCACGGGAGCGCTGCCCGGCGGCTTCGGACTCGGCTCGGCGGGCGGCGAGGGCGGCAGCTCCATCAAGCTGCACGGCCTGAACGCCACCGCGTACGACGCCGAGATGGCCGGCGCGCTGGTCCTGCCCGACCTGAAGATCAGGGTCGTCCCCGGATCGGCCACGACGTGCTGAGCCGGGCGAAGGCCGCGTGGGCGTGGTTCGGGGCCTTCCGCCGCACCCGGCCCTTCTGGGGCGGGGTGTGGATGGTCGCCGGGGGCTGGACCGTCCTCAAGTTCTCCCTCAGCTCCCTGCAGCTGATCGTGAGCACGGGCTTCGGCGGGATCGCCGGCTACCTCGTCGGCGGCGGGATGATCCTGTGCGGCCTCATCCCGATGGCGCTGCCCGGCCAGCGGTACACCTTCGGGCTCATCGGCGTGGTCCTCGCGGTCGTCTCCCTCGTCGTCTCCAACCTGGGCGGGTTCCTGGCCGGCATGACGCTCGGCGTCCTCGGCGGCTCCATGATGGTCGGCTGGGGTGCCAAACGCCCGCGCCGCAGGACGGTGGAGGGGTGACGGCCGGGGAGCGCGCGGTACGGGAGGGACGCGCGGCGCGCCGGACGCGGGGCACGCGCGGAGCGCGCCGCAAGACCCTCGCGGTGACCACCTCCCTGGTCCTGGCGGTCACCACCGCCGTCTGGTCGGGGCAGCCGAGCAGCGCCTCGGGGGCGAACGCCGCCGTCGAACCGATGGGCGTCCCCTTCCTGCCCTCCCCGGACCCGCTGCGCGTCACCATCGACAGCATGGTCGCCGTGTCGATGACGGTCGACAAGAACGTCACCATCCGGCTCTCCGACGGCACGACGCGGACCACCACCAAGTACACGTTCACCAAGCTCAAGATCCGCTCGCACATGAACGTGGTCCAGCGGGCGAACGGCCACACCGTCACCATCGACGTGCCGGGGGAGGGCTCGCTCGGCGGTTACGACAGCGCGGGGAAGCCCGAGACGACGACGATGTGGGGGAACATCACCAACGTCTGCGTCCGCGTCCTCTTCAAGATCTGCGGGGTGCAGGGGCTCCTCGACTTCTTCGGCTCCCTCATCCCGCTGACCGCCGGTGCCGAGGACTTCGCCGGCGACATCTACGCGATCCGGACGGTCGACGACCACGCGGCCCTCGACTCCACCGACAACCCCGTCCACCTCCCCGGAACCATCACGGTGACCACCCCATGAACCCCGAAAGCCGCAGCCCGGAAGAGCACGCCCCCGTTCCGGAGGGTCCCGCGGAGGACGAGGCGGTGCGGGAGGTCTCCGCGCGGGAGGGCCGCACCCACTGGCGCCGGGCCCTCGCCGTCGCCGTGCCCGCGCTCCTCGTCGCGGGCGGCACCGGGACCGCGATGGCGAGCGGCGCCCTCGCCGTCGGCCTCCGGATCCAGGACCGGCCCGTCGACTTCACCACCAGCAGCCTGTACGGGACGCAGTACGGCGCCGCCGTCGTCGACCAGGCCGTCGTCGGGCCCGACGGCTCGGCCGGAACCGTACGGGTGCTCCGCATGGGCTTCGCGGACGGGATGATCAACGGCCTCTGCCTGAGCCAGAAGCAGCAGATCGGGGGAGCCACGTACACCCTGATGCTCACCCTCGGCGACGACAACCCGGGCTCCTGGGAGATCAGGACGAAGAACACCGTCCTCGACCTCAAGAACGCCACCGGCGTCCTCGACATGGACGGGATCGTCGACCTCAACACCAACGGCGCCGACGTGAAGACCGTGAAGGACGCCTCCGGGGCGTACGTGGTCAACCCGCTCGACAGCCCGCAGCACCGCTTCGGCATCCAGGCGCGCTACGCCAAGTTCGACAGGATCGTGGGCACCGCCCAGGACTTCCAGCTCCCGGGCCTCCTCACCGCGCCCGGCCTCAAGCTGAGCGTGCGGCCCGGCGCGGTCGCCTGTCCGGCCCCGCCGGCGCCCACCGGGACCCCCGGCACGCCGTGAGCCGGTGCGGGCCGCGCCCCGCCGGCCCCGTCGCGTGCCGGGCCGTGCCCGGACCGGCCGGAGCCCCGCCGGTCCGGCCGGTTCAGCCGTGCTTCCCGGAGGACGCGGCGGGTTCGCGGCCGGGGGCCGGGTCCGCCGGGACGCGGCTGAGCGCACCGGGCCACCACGCCTTCGGACCGAGGTCCCGGACCAGCGCGGGCACCAGGAGCGAACGGACCACCAGGGTGTCGAGCAGGACGCCGAAGGCGACGATGAACGCGATCTGCGCGAGGAACGCCAGCGGGATCACGCCGAGCGCGGCGAAGGTCGCCGCGAGCACCACGCCCGCCGAGGTGATCACACCGCCGGTGGCGGTCAGGCCGATGCGGACGCCTTCGCGCACCCCGTGGCGCAGCGACTCCTCACGGACCCGGGACATCAGGAAGATGTTGTAGTCCACGCCCAGCGCGACCAGGAAGACGAAACCGTACAGCGGGACGGAGGAGTCCGTTCCGGTGAAGCCGAGGACGTGCTCGAAGACGAGCGCCGAGACGCCCAGGGTGGCGGCGAAGTTGAGCGCCACCGTGGCGACGAGGAGCAGCGGCAGCACCAGGGAGCGCAGCAGCGCCACCAGGATGACCAGGATGATCGCCAGGACCACCGGAACGATGAGCGCGCGGTCCCGGGCGGCGGTGCGCTGGGTGTCGTACTGCTGCGCCGTCGAACCGCCCACCAGGGCGTCCGCCCCGGGGACCGCGTGCACGGCGGTACGGAGGCGGGCGAGCGTCTCCCGGGCCGCGTCGCTGTCGGCCGCGTCGGCCAGAGTGACGTCGATCCGGACCCGGCCGCCGGCCACGAGCGGCTCGCCGGGGGCCGGGCGGCCCGACGCGTCCACCGGGAACGCCGAGTCGACGCCCTCGACGTCCTTCGCGGCGGCGGTCACGCGGGAGGCCGCCCCGGCGTCGGCGATGATCACGGCGGGGTTGCCGGCGCCGCCGGGGAAATGACGGCCCAGGGTCTCCTGCGCGGCGACGGACGGCGCGTCGTTCACGAAGATCTCGTCGAAGGGCACGCCCCGGGAGTTCAGCGTGGGCGCGAAGGCGGCGCAGGCCAGGAGCCCGACGAGGGTGACCGCCCATACCTTGCGGGGAGCGCGGTCCACCACGGCGGCGATCCGGGTCCAGAGGGCGTGGCCGCCCCCGAGCCTCTTCCCGGTGGTGCCGGTGGTGCCGGTGGGGGCGTCGGGACCCGTGTCCGTGCCTGCGGGGAGGGTCTTCGGACGGGCCGGCCAGTACGCGGCGCGCCCCGTGAGGACCAGGGCCGCCGGGAGGAAGGTGAGCGCGCCGAGGACCGCGCAGACGATGCCGATGGCGCCGACCGGGCCGAGCGCCCGGTTGTTGGACAGGTCGCTCGCGAGCAGGGCGATGAGCGCCAGGGCGACGGTCGCGGCGCTCGCGACGATCGGCTCGACGGAGCGGCGCAGGGCCTTGCGCATCGCGGCGAACCGGTCGGCGCCGGGGACGGCGAGCTCCTCCCGGTAGCGGGCGGCGAGGAGCAGCGCGTAGTCGGTCGCGGCGCCGATCACCAGGATCGAGAGGATGCCCTGCACCTGTCCGTCCACCCTGACCAGATCGGCGTCGGCGAGCACGTACACGATCGCGCAGGCCAGCCCGAGGGCGAACACCGCGCCCAGGATGATCATCAGGGGCAGCAGGACGCTGCGGTAGACGACGAGAAGGATCAGCAGGACCGCCGCCAGGGCGACGCCGAGCAGGAGCCCGTCGATGCCGGAGAAGGCGTCGGAGAGGTCGGCCTGGGTGGCGGCGGGGCCCGCGAGCCACACGGTCGTTCCCGGGACCGAGGCCGCCTTCCGCACCGTGTCGAGCGCGTCCGGCAGGGCGTCGCCGAGACCGGGCCGCAGCGGGACGACGGCCCGCAGCGCCTTGCCGTCCTCGGAGGCCAGGGCGGGGGAGGGCGGCCCGGCGATTCCCGGGCGGCCGGCGAGCGCGGCGAGGGCCCGCGTCGCCCCGGCCGCAGCGCCGGGAGCCGGTTCCCCGCCGCCCTCCGCCGTCCACACCACGATCACGGGCACGGACTCGGACGCGGAGGTGCGGAACGCCTTCTGCTCCTCGACGACCCGGGTCGACTCGGCGCTGCGCGGCAGGAAGGCCGCCCGGTCGTTGGTGGAGACCTCGCCGAGCCGGCCGGCGAACGGCCCGAGCCCGCCGCCCACGGCGAGCCAGACGACCAGAAGGGCCAGGGGCAGCAGGAAGCGGGTCCGGCGGAGGGCGCGGGGCATCGGGTCTCCGAACTGTTACTCGGCCATGAAGTATCTCAATGATTGAGAGAAGTATGCACGGGCCCGGTCCGGGGCTCACGGACGCCTACCCGGAACGGGCGGTCGCACCCCGGGCGGGACCTCTCGACGGTGCCTTCGGGGGAAGGGGACCGCGCGGACGCACCGGTCCGGCGGTTCCGCCGCCCGATGGTTCCGGTGACCGGGTGGTCCCGTGACCGGGTGGTCCGGTGACCGGGTGGTCCCGTGACCGGGTGGTCCCGTGACCGGGTGGTCCGGTGACCGGGTGGTCCCGTGACCGGGTGGTCCGGTGACCGGGTGGTCCGGAGGTTCCGCCGCGGGCCCTCCCGGCTTCCTCAGCGGCGCGGTACGCGCAGGGCGCCCAGCTCGTCGTTCAGGACGTCCAGGAAGCGCAGGACCACCGCGAGCTCGTCGGCGTCGAACCGCTCCCGCGCCCGGGCGGTCGCCTCCGCGAGGGGCAGGAAGTACCGCCGGGCCGCCGCCCTCGCGCCGTCCTCGTACCGCACGTGCACCACGCGGCGGTCGGAGCTCTCCCGGACCCTGCGGATGTGCCCGGCCTTCTCCAGCCTGTCCAGGCAGGCCGTCACCGCGCCGGAGGTGAGCCCGAGATGCTCCCGGAGCCGCCCCGGCGTCAGCGGTTCGGGGCTGTCCAGGACGACGGCCAGGGCCTGTACGTCCGTGGGGTGGAGCCCCTGCGCCTGGGCGAAGCCGTGTACGAGACGGTTGATCTCGCCCTGCGTCCGCCGCAGCGCGACGGCGAAGCCGTGCAGGTCGCCGGCGGTGCTCTGCGGAGCGGCGGAAACGTCTCGGTCTTCTTCGCGGGCCACGCGTTCAGCCTATAGACAACGCTCTCGCGCATCCGTCCGAGCCGGGACGGGGGAAGAATCGGCGTGGCGACCGCTTCTCGCGGACGCCGCGGCGAGCCCGCCCCCGGGACGGAACGGAGCACCCCACCATGGCGACGCACCCCAGGGCCACGCCCGGCCCGGACCCCGGTCCGACAGCCGGCCGTGCCCCGGCCCTCTGCCTCGTGACCGGCGCCGGGGGCTACATCGGCGGCCGGCTCGTTCCCGAACTGCTCGACGCGGGCCACCGCGTGCGCTGCCTCGCCCGCACCCCCGCCAACCTCCGGGACCACCCCTGGGCCGACCGGGTCGAGATCGTCCGGGGCGACGTCACCGACGCCGCGACCCTGCGGCCCGCCTTCGAGGGCGTGGAGGTGGCCTACTACCTCGTGCACTCCCTCGGGTCCGGCCGGGACTTCGAGGAGACCGACCGGCGGGCGGCCCGCGTCTTCGCCGAGGAGGCCCGCGCCGCGGGGGTCCGCCGCATCGTCTACCTGGGCGGCCTCACGCCGAGGGACGTACCCGAGCACGCGCTCTCCCCGCACCTGCGCTCGCGGGCCGAGGTCGGCCGGATCCTGCTCGCCTCCGGCGTGCCCACGACCGTGCTGCGGGCCGCCGTCGTCATCGGCTCCGGTTCCGCCTCCTTCGAGATGCTCCGCTACCTCACCGAACGCCTCCCCGTGATGCTGACGCCCAGCTGGGTCAGGACCCACGTGCAGCCCATCGCCGTGCGCGACGTGCTGCGGTACCTCGTCGGCAGCGCGTCCATGCCGGCGGACGTCAACCGCGCCTTCGACATCGGCGGGCCGGACATCCTCACCTACCGGGACATGATGATCCGGTACGCGACGGTCGCCGGTCTGCCCCGGCGCCTCATCGTGTCCGTGCCGATGCTGACCCCCCGCCTGTCCAGCCACTGGATCGGCCTCGTCACGCCCGTGCCCGCCGCCCTGGCCCGGCCGCTCGCGGAGTCGCTGCGGTACGAGGTGGTCTGCGCCGAGCACGACATCGCGGAGTACGTCCCGGGCCCGCCGGGCACCCCGATCCCCTTCGACCGGGCCCTCGACCTCGCCCTCCGGCGCGTCCAGGAGGCCGGGGTCACCACGCGCTGGTCCTCCGCCTCCCTCCCCGGAGCCCCCAGCGACCCCCTGCCCACCGACCCCGACTGGGCCGGCGGCAGCCTCTACACCGACGAACGCGAACGGACCGTCGAGGCCGCCCCGGACACCCTCTGGAAGGTCATCGAGGGCATCGGCGGGGAGAACGGCTGGTACTCCTTCCCGCTGGCCTGGGCCGTACGGGGGTGGCTCGACCGGCTCGTCGGCGGAGTGGGACTGCGCCGGGGCCGCCGCGACGCCCAGCGGCTCCGGGTCGGCGACGCGCTCGACTTCTGGCGGGTGGAGGAGATCGAGCGCGGAAGCCTGCTCCGGCTGCGCGCCGAGATGCGGCTCCCCGGCCTCGCCTGGCTGGAGATGCGCTCCGAACGGGACGAGGAGGGCCGCACCCGCTACCGCCAGCGCGCCCTCTTCCATCCGCGCGGGCTCGCCGGGCAGCTCTACTGGTGGAGCGTGGCACCGTTCCACGCCGTCGTCTTCGGCGGCATGGCGCGGAACATCGCGCGTACGGCGGAGCGCACCACAGGCGGCGCGTCCGTGCCGCCGCGCGCCGGGGGCGTGCCGGCGCACACCGGAAACGCGCCGGGCGCCGCCGACCCGCCGGGTCCGTGAGCGCGTCCGCGCCCCGGTCGTACGGCACGTCCGCGCGCCGACGGGGCGGCGCGTTCCCCCTCCGACGGGACGGCACGTCTCCACCCCGGCCGGGCGGCGCGTCCCCGCCCCGGCCCCACGGCGCATCCGCGCACCGGCCGGGCGGGGAAGAGAGGCGGCACACCCGTACGACCGCCCCAGCCCGCCGCGTGCCCGGCCCCGCGTGGAGCCGCCCGGCGGTCGAGCTCCAGGAACAGGCGCCATGACCGTCTCCGTCGTCCTCTTCACCTCCGACCTCCGCCTGCACGACCACCCGCCGCTGCGGGCCGCCGTGGACGGGACGGACGAGACCGTCCCGCTGTTCGTCCGCGACCCCGCCGTCGACCGGGCCGGGTTCGCCGCTCCCAACCGGCTCGCCTTCCTCGCCGACTGCCTGACCGACCTCGACGCCGGGCTGCGCGAACGCGGCGGCCGGCTCGTGGTGCGCCACGGCGACACCACGGCCGAAGTGTGCGCGGTGGTACGGCGGTCCGACGCCGACGAGGTCCACATGGCGGCGGACCACTCGGCCTTCGCCCGTGCCCGGGAGGCACGGCTGCGGCACGCCCTGGAGGCGGACGGACGCCGGCTCTACGTGCACGACGCCGTGACCACCGTCGTGCCGCCCGGCGACGTCACCCCGCAGGGCTCCGACCACTTCGCGGTCTTCACCCCGTACTTCCGGCGCTGGTCCGGCGAACCGCTCCGGTCGCCCCTGGCGGCCCCCCGGACGGTCCGGGTGCCCGCCGGCCTCCGCTCCGGGGAGCCTCCGTCGCGCGCCTCCGTCGCGGGCGTGTCCGAGGGCCTGGCGAGGGGCGGGGAGACCGAGGGGCGGCGCAGGCTCGGTGCCTGGCTCTCCCGGCACGCCGACGCCTACGGGACCGGCCACGACGACCTCGCCGGCGACACGACCTCGCGCCTCTCCCCGTACCTCCACTTCGGCGCCGTCTCCGCCACCGAGGCCGTCCACCGGGCCCGGCGCCGGGGCGGTCCGGGCGCCGAGGCGTTCGTACGGCAGCTGTGCTGGCGGGACTTCCACCGCCAGATGCTCGCCGCGCGGCCCCGGGCGGCCACCGAGGACTACCGGCCCCGGCAGGACCGCTGGCGGCGCGGCGAGGAGGCCGAGGCGGACCTGAGGGCCTGGAAGGAGGGCCGGACCGGCTACCCCGTGGTGGACGCGGCCATGCGCCAGCTCGCCCACGAGGGCTGGGCGCACAACCGGGGCCGGCTGCTCGCCGCCTCCTTCCTCGCCAAGACGCTCTACCTCGACTGGCGGGAGGGCGCCCGGCACTTCCTCGACCTCCTGGTGGACGGGGACGTCGCCAACAACCAGCTCAACTGGCAGTGGGTGGCGGGGACGGGAGCCGACACCCGGCCCCACCGGGTCCTCAACCCCGTCCTCCAGGGCAAGCGGTACGACCCCGACGGCGCCTACGTCCGCCGCTGGGTCCCGGAACTCGCCGGGCTGCCCGGCGCGGCGGTTCACGAGCCCTGGAAGCCGAAGCACCGTGACCGGGTCGCGTACGACTACCCCGCGCCGCTCGTGGACCTCGCCGAAGCCGCCGCCCGCTTCCGGCGCGCGCGGGGCCGGGAGTGAGGGACCGGAAACAGGGGCGCGGAGGGCCGGGACCGGGGTGCGGGGAGGAGAACGGCGGCGGTTCGCACGGCCGTTCCTCCTTCACGCGTGCGATACGACGCACAAACGACGCGAGTTGATCCACTTCGCCGGTCGGCCGGACGCTGAGGGGGCCGGGAGCACGGAGCCCCGGGAGGAGGAGGCCCGCCATGCCCGCAGCCCGCACCGCCGCCGGTCGCCCCGTGCCCGGGGGCACGAACACCCCCGCCCCCGTCTCCCCGGAGGGCCCCCCTTCCCCGGAGGCGGGAGCCGGGACCGCCGCCCCTCCCGGCGGAGGAGCCACGCCCGTCCTCCTCTCGGACAGGGAGATCGGCCTCGGGCTCGCCCGGGGCGACGAACACTGCCTCGCCCTCGCCCACCACCGCTGGGCCCGGCTCGTGCACGCCCTGGCCTCCCGGGCCCTGGGCGATCCGCGCGAGGCCGAGGACGTCACCCAGCAGGTCTTCCTCGCGGCCTGGCGGGGCCGCGCCGGCTACCACCCCGAGCGCGGTTCCGTACCCGCCTGGCTCGTCGGCATCACCCGGCGGAAGATCGCCGACGCCCTCGGCGCCCGCACCCGCAGGCTCGACCTCGTCGCCGCGGCCGGTGCGGCCCTGCCGGTGTCCGACGGCGTCCGGGAGGGCCCCGAACACGTCCTCGACCGGCTCGTGGTCACCCGCGAACTCGCGCGCCTGCCGCGCGTCCAGCGCGACGTCCTGACCCTCGCCTTCTTCGCGGACCTGACACAGACGCAGATCGCCCGCCTCACCGGCATGCCCCTCGGCACGGTCAAGAGCCACGCGCGCCGGGGCCTGCGGCGGATGCGCCACAGCCTCGCCGTCGCCGGGACCACCGCCGCCTGAACCCGGACCCTTCGGACACTCCGCACCCCCGGCGCCCCGGCCCCGGCACCGGGACCGCCCGGACCCAGGTCCCCGGGCCGCGCCCGGCTCCGGTCCCCGAAGCGCCCCCGGGCCCCGCCGCCCGGCGGGCCCGTACCCGGCGGCCGGTGGGACCTGGCAGACTGCGGCCCTCACGGTCGCCTCCCCTCGTCATGAGCGGACCGCTCATCCCGGGAAGCGGCAACGACTCCTGGAGGTCCCCATGGCGCAGCGACCCGGACACGCGGCCCACGAGGCCCGCACGAACGGGTGCTCCCCGCCGCCGTCGCGCCGCCGCGCGAGCGGAACGGCCGCGCGGTGAACGGCTGCCGCACCCCGCGCGCCGAGGCCGCGACCCTCCTCGCCCGCAGTGCCCCCGCCACCCCCACGGCGGCCGTCCTGCTCCTCCACGGGGGCCGCGAGGACGGCCCCGAGCCGCCGCCCGCCCTCAACCTCCCCGCGCTGCGCATGCGTCCCTTCGCGACCGCCGTGACCCGCGCCGTGCGGGGCCGGGCCGTGCTGGTCGCCGAGGTCCGCTACCGCCACCGGGGCTGGAACGGCGCGCGCGCCGACGCCGCCAGGGACGCCGAGGCCGCCCTGGCCGGCCTCCGGGAGCGGATCGGCCCCGTTCCCGTCGTGCTCGTCGGCCACTCCATGGGCGGGCGCGCCGCGCTCCGTGCCGCGGGCGATCCCGCCGTACGCGGAGTCGTCGCCCTCGCGCCCTGGTGCCCGTCCGGCGAACCCGTCGACCACCTCGGCGGCCGGCGCCTCTACCTGCTCCACGACGAGACCGACCGCGTCACCTCCGCCCGGGAGTCCTGGGACTTCGTCCGCAGGGCCAGGGCGGCGGGCGCCGACGCCGTGGGCATCCCGATGCCGCTCGGCGGGCACGCCATGCTCCGGGGGGCCGGTCTCTGGCACCGCCGCGCGGCCGAACTCGCGGCGGCGCTGCTCTCGCACGGCTGAGGCCGGCCGCGCGGCGGGGCGCCGCCCGCGCGTCACGCCGGGGAGGGGGCCCGCGTCCCCGCGTGGTGGCGGGAGAGCGCGTCGAGCGCTTCCCGCAGGCCGCCCGGCCGCAGCATTCCCGGCTCCACGGCGCGGCCCGCCCAGCCGGGGCCGGCGAGGAGGACCAGGGGGTGCGTCCGCGCCCCCTTCACGCCGAACGAGCTGCCGGCGACGTGCCGGGCGAGGGCGTGGTGCGCGGTGGAACGCGCCTGCGACCAGAGCACGACGGCGGCCGGGCCCGTGCGCCGTACGGCGGCGTCGAGCGCTTCGGCGGGGACGGCCGCGCCGAACATCCGGTGCGGCAGCCCGCGTTCGGCGAGTCCCGCGGCCAGTGCCTCCAGCGGGAGGGTGTGCTGCTCGCCGGGGACGCAGGCCAGGAGCACCGGCGGTACGGAAGCCACGGGCCCCGGTCCGGCGGGCGCGACCCGCCGGAGCGCGGTCGACACGTGCCAGGACAGCAGGTGCTCCACCTCGACGTAACGGTCCCCGGACGACTCCCACTTGCGCCCCACCGCGCGCAGGGTGGGAGCCATCACCTCCTCCCAGGCGGTGACGAGCCCGTGGTCCGCGACGGCGTCCCGCAGCAGGGCGTCAAGCGCCGGACCGTCCAGCCGGACGGCGGCCCTGGCCAGCCCCCGGCACTCCCGCCGCACGGCGCCGAGCGGCAACCCGTTCCCGGAGCCGGGCCGGCGGACCCGTTCCGCTCCGGGAAGCGGCTCGGCCCGGACGCCCGGCTCCGCGTGGGGACGGGGGAGGGACGCCCCGGACCCGCCGGACCGCCCGGTCCCCGTCCTGGCCGCCCGCGCGATCCGGGCCGCCTCGGCCGGCGGGGCTCCCGAAGCCGTCAGCCGGCACATCTCCTCCAGCATCGCTACGTCCTCCGGCGTCCAGCGCCGGTGCCTCCCGTCCTCACGGGCGGCGGGGCCGATCCCGTACCGCCGGTCCCACGAGCGCAGCGTGGTAGGCGACACCCCCAGGCGCCGTGCCACCGTTCCGGTCGTGATCCCGTACGCCACCGTGTCGGTCATGCGCTCAGGTTACGACGCACAAACGGTGCGAGCGGGTCTCAGGCGGCGGATCCGGGGAGTCCGGCGGCCAGGGCGGCCGCACAGGCGTCCCGGGTCGCCCGGTGCACGGCGCGGGCCAGCCGCGCGCCCCAGAGCGAACGCGGCCCCGCGAACGGCTCGGCCCCGCTCCCGGCCGCCGAGGGGGCGGCCACGCAGACGGCGTCCGTCGGGGTGCCGGAGGCGTCGGCGCCCAGGTCGACCAGGGCCTGGGTCTTCGCCTCGGTGGCGGTGATCACCGCGTTCACGAGGGCGGCGTCCGTGAGCGGCACGGGCAGCGACACGATGATGTTGATGGTCCCGGGGCGCGGGACCGCGACCCCGCCGGTCCCCGGCGCGGCGGCCCAGCCGCGCACCCCGATCCCGGCCGTGACCACGGCGTGCGCGCCGCCGTCCTCGGCGTGGCACCGGTCCGCGACCGGGGCCGCCGTCATGAGGCCCACGCCCGCGCCCGACAGGCCCGCGCCCGCCGCCAGTTCACGGAGGTGGGCGACCGGGTCGAGCCGGTCGTAACCGGGCGGGACCTGGGCGTTGAGCACCCACTCCCGCTCACCGATCCCCCCGCCGAGCACCGCGCTCGACACCATCCGCACCCCGGGCCCGGGGGCCCAGACGAGCAGGGGCCACTCCCGGCCCCGTTCCACGTGGCCGAGGAGGGCGGCGTCGGCGACCGAGGGGCGGGCGGGAAGGGCCGGAGGGTGGGCGGGAAGGGCCGGGGGGAGCACGCCCCACCTTAACGCGGGGCTCTTTCCCACTCGAACGGGTGAACAGCCGTCCGGCCCTTCCGGGGCGGCCCCCGGCCCGCGTCGCCCCGTCGTCCGCGTCGGCGGGCCCGGGGGGGAAGAAGTCCGCCGGCCGCCGGGACGCTGGGCCGGCCGGGTGAGCCGGCGCCCGGGACGGCCGCGCGCATCCACGGACGGATGGGGCAAAGAAGAGGAATCGGGAACCCATACGCCGGGTACCCGGCTCTCCGCAGGCCGGGGAGGCGCACCAGGCCCGTGTCGCGCGCCGTCCCCCGGGCCGTACCCGAAGGAACGAGGAGCACACGTGGCCCAGGAGAAATCGGCTCAGGCCGCGCCCCAGCAGCGGGAGGAGGGGGACCCGAACCGGTGGAAGGCGCTCGCCGTCTGTCTCGTGGCGGGGTTCATGACCCTGCTCGACGTGTCGATCGTGAACGTCGCGCTGCCCTCCATCCGCACCGGACTCGACACCCCCGAGTCGGACCTGCAGTGGGTGCTCTCCGGGTACGCGCTCGCCTTCGGGCTCCTCCTCATCCCGGCCGGACGGCTGGGCGACGCGCGCGGCAGGCGCAGCGTCTTCATGGCGGGACTCGCGCTGTTCACGCTCGCCTCGGCCTCCTGCGGAGCGGCGCAGACGAGCCTGTGGCTGGTGATCTCGCGGCTGGTGCAGGGAATGGCGGGCGGCCTCCTCTCCCCCCAGATCTCCGCCCTCATCCAGCAGATGTTCCAGGGCCGCGAGCGCGGCAGGGCCTTCGGCGTGTTCGGCACCGTCGTCGGCATCTCCACGGCGGTCGGCCCCCTCCTCGGCGGGCTGCTGATCCAGACGGCGGGCGCCGAGGAGGGCTGGCGCTGGGTCTTCTACGTCAACCTCCCGATCGGGATCGTGTGCCTGTTCCTCGCCCGGCGGCTGCTGCCCGACACGCCGGACGCCAAGCCGGTGCGCCTGCGCCGCCTCGACCCGGTCGGCGTCCTGCTCCTCGGGACCGCCGTGCTCGCCCTGCTGCTGCCCTTCGTCCAGTCGCAGCAGTGGCACGGGAACGCGAAGTACCTGCTCGTCCTCGTCGCCGCCGCGCTGCTCGCGGTCTTCGCCGGATGGGAACGCCGCTGCGCGCGGTCGGGCGCCGAACCCCTCATCGACCTGGACCTCCTCCGCGTCCGGTCCTACTGGCTCGGCTCCCTGCTGATCCTGCTGTACTTCGCCGGCTTCACCTCGATCTTCTTCGTCAGCACGCTCTACCTCCAGAGCGGACTGCACTACACCGCGCTCCAGGCCGGACTCGCCATCACCCCCTTCGCCGTGGGATCGGGCGTCTCGGCCGGGATCGGCGGCCGGCTCGTGGACCGCTTCGGCCGGCCGCTCGTGGTCCTCGGCCTGACGATGGTGGCGCTCGGCCTCGCCGGGACGGCGTTCGCGGTGCACCAGGTGCCCGGCAGGGGCGCGGGCTGGGCGATGCTGGCCCCGCTGCTGCTCGCGGGGCTCGGCAGCGGCCTGGTGATCGCCCCGAACCAGACCCTCACCCTCTCCGAGGTGCCGGTACGCCGCGCGGGCAGCGCGGGCGGCACCCTGCAGACCGGCCAGCGGGTCGGTTCGGCGATCGGCATCGCCGCGGTCGGCTCGGTCTTCTTCGCCCAGGTCACCGAGGAGGGCTGGGCCACCGCCTACGACCACGGCCTCCTCGTCTCGATCGCCTTCGTCGTGGCCGCGCTCGTGGTCGCCGTCGCCGACGTGGTGGCGGGACGGCGGTCCGCCGCGCGCGGCTGAGCCGGGCGCGGGGCGGGGCGGGACCGCCGTGTCGTCGCGGAAGCCCGGCGGCACCGCGGCGCGCGGCCAGGTCGCGGGGGCGGGTGCCGTGCCGGTTCGCCCGGGAGCCGCCGTACTCCTTCGGCCACCGCGACGCGACGGCACCTCCGGGACGGGCACGCGCCGGCCGCCGCCTTCCCCGCCCCTCCTCCCCGGTGCCGCTCCACCGTCCCGTTCCCCGAAGTTGCCAGGACGGCAAGGACGATCGCGCCGGACGGGTACGCCACCGCATGATCGGTGGGCAGCCGCGCCCCCCCCGCGAACCGAGGAGAAACCCGTGCGACCCGAGCCGACCGCCGGACTCCGCCACCGCACCGTCGAGTCCCCGGCCGGGCGCCTGCACCTGGTCGAGCAGGGCACCGGCCCGCTGGTCCTGCTCGTGCACGGCTTCCCCGAGTCCTGGTACTCCTGGCGCCACCAGCTCCCGGCCCTCGCCGCGGCCGGCCACCGGGCGGTGGCGATCGACGTGCGCGGCTACGGCCGCTCCTCCAAGCCGGAGGCGACCGACGCCTACCGGATGCTCGACCTGGTGGAGGACAACCTCGCCGTCGTGCGCGCCCTAGGCGAGGAGAGCACGGTGGTCGTCGGCCACGACTGGGGCTCCAACATCGCCGCCGCCTCCGCCCTGCTCCACCCCGGGGTCTTCCGCGCCGTCGGCCTGCTGAGCGTCCCCTACGCGCCGCCCGGCGGTCCGCGCCCCACCGACGTCTTCGACCGGATCGGCGGCCCCGAGCAGGAGTTCTACGTGTCCTACTTCCAGGAGCCCGGTCGCGCCGAGGCGGAGATCGAGCCCGACGTCCGGGGCTGGCTCGCGGGCTTCTACGCGGCCCTGTCCGCCGACACCATGCCCGCCCCGCACGAGCCCGACCCCCACTTCGTCACCCGCGGCGGCCGGCTGCGCGACCGCTTCCCCGCGGGGGTCCTCCCGGGCTGGCTGAGCGAGGACGATCTGGACGTCTACGCCGGGGAGTTCGAGCGTACGGGGATCACCGGAGCACTCAACCGCTACCGCGCCGTGGACCGCGACTGGGAAGACCTCGCCCCGTACCGCGGGGCCCCGATCGAGCAGCCGTCCCTGTTCGCCGGCGGCGCCCTGGACGCCTCCACCACCTGGATGTCCGACGCCATCGACGCCTACCCCACCACCCTTCCCGGCCTGTCGGCCTCCCACCTCCTGGACGGCTGCGGCCACTGGATCCAGCAGGAGCGCCCCGACGAGGTCAACCGCCTGCTGACCGACTGGCTCGCCACCCTCCGGGACTGAGGCGGGCGGGCCGGGCGCGGTGCCGCGGCGGCCGTGCGGAGCTGCGGGGTACGGCGCGCGGGCCGGCCGGGGAGGGAGAACCGTACGGGCCCGCCGCCCGCGCCGGAGAGCCCGCCCGCGGCGGGGCCGGAGGGTGCGGGAGCAAGGGACGGGAGCGCCAAATCGCTGTGAAAACCGCCGGGTTGGCCCCCGCCGGTGCCCGTCCGCGAGCCCGTTAGGGTGGCCCGGTGACCGACACGAGCGTGGACAGAGCGAACCGTTTCCGGGCCGAGGCGGCCTCCGGGGGACTGCCCTCGGAGGAGGTGGAGGAATGGATACGCGGTGCCCTGCCGGCGGTGTACGTCGCGGAGGGCGGCGAGGGTCCCCTCGTGGCCCGGATCGGCGGTGACCCCCTGCTGCCGCACGGCGTGCCGAAGCCGTCCGACCCCTTCGTGGCCTCCGTCGACCTCGCGGTCCTCCCGCCGGACGCGACCGGCCTCCCGCTGCCCGCCGACGGCCACCTGCTCCTCTTCTCCGGGGTCGACGTGCACAGCGTCGGGGGACGGGTGTCCGACGCGGTGCTGTACGTCCCCGCGGGGACCCCGACAGCGCCGGACCCTCTCGCGCACACCCGGCGCGAGCCGTACCGCCCCCGTGCACTGCGTACGGTCTGGCACCAGCCGAGCGCGCGGATGCCGGAGAGTTTCGCTCTCGACAGGTGGGGCGACTTCCCCGAGGACGAGCAGTTCGAACTCGCCGACGAACTCGGCGACGCCTGGGCGCGCGGGGGCGGCCACCGCCCTCCCTGGAGCCTGCAGATCGGCGGCCACCCGGTCTCGCCCCAGAACGACCCCGTCCACTACGCCCGTGGTCCCGGGGAGACCGGTCCTGCCGGGCAGGACGGCGCGGCCCCCGGGGAGGGCTTCGGCGACTGGACTCTCCTGGCCACCTGGAGGTGCGGCGACGACGTCACGGAACTGGACTCCGGCGTCGCCCACTGGGTGATCCGCCGCCGGGACCTGGCGGCCCGGCGTTTCGACCGGGTCCACCGCTACATCGAAATGGCCTGACCGGGCGGGGTGAGAACGGCCGGCCCCGGCGGTGGCGGCGGCCGTACGGAGGGCGGGCCGGCCGGGCGCCGGGAACACGGCGCCCGCCCCCGGAAGGACGGCGCCCCTCTCGCGGCCGAACCTGGCGGAGCAGCAGGTCGCGGATCGCCCCCGTGATCTCGTCGGGCGCCTCCTCGGCCATGAAGTGCCCCGCTCCGGTCAGCCGGTGGTCCAGGTCCGGCGCCCACGCGCGCCAGAGCGCGGCGGCGTCGTAGCCCAGCCGCGCGCCCCAGTCCTGCTGGACGACCGTCACGGGCATGGCCAGCTGGGAACCGGCGTCCAGGTCCGCCTGGTCGTGGGCCGGGTCGATGTCCGCCGAGGCCCGGTAGTCCGCGACGATCGACGGCACGGCCGCGGCGCTCGCCCGCAGGTACGCGGCCCGGACCGGTTCCGGCACGGCCGCCGGGTCCCCGGCCCAGGCGTCGAGGAAGGAGCCGAAGAAGGCGTCCGCGCTGTTGGCGATCATCGTCTCCGGCAGACCCGGCGGCTGCGCCATGAGGAACAGGTGGTAGCCGACCGCCGCCGGGACACCGCGCAGGACGTTCCACATGTCCAGGGTCGGCACGACATCGAGGATGCCCAGGTGGGTGAGGGTCTCGGGGTGGTCGAGTCCGGCCCGGAAGGCGACCAGGGCGCCCCGGTCGTGGCCGACCAGGGCGAAGCGCTCGTGGCCGAGCGCCGCCGCCAGGGCGACGACATCGGCGGCCATGGCGCGCTTGGAGTACACCTCGGGGCCGGTGGCCGCCGGCTTGTCGCTGGCGCCGTAGCCGCGCAGGTCGGGACAGATCACCGTGTGCTCGCCGGCGAGCCGCTCGGCGACGTGCCGCCACATCAGGTGGGTCTGCGGAAAGCCGTGCAGCAGCACGACCGGGCTGCCGCCGCCGCCGACGGCGGCGGCCAGTTCCACCCCGTCGGCGCCGGGCAGGCGGACGTGGTCGAAACCGGGGATGGCGAGCGTCATGGAAGGCCCTTTCCTGGGGTCGGCGGACCGGCGGGAGCCGCGGTCCGGGAGCTGACGGGGTCAGCGTGGCCGACGGCGATCAGCGGCCGATCAGCACGCTTCGACGCGGGCGGCCCGCGGAACGGAGGATGGAGGGCATGCGAATCGACGTACTCGGTGCCGTGCGGGCCCTCCACGACGACGGCACCCCGGTCGACCTGGGCGGACCCCGCCACCGTGAGGTGCTCGCCCGGCTCGTCGCCGCCGGGGGACGGATGGTCGCCACCGACACCCTCGTGGACGACCTGTGGGCCGAGCCGCCGGCGCGCGCCGTGGGCGCGTTGCGCACGTTCGTCGCCGCGCTGCGCCGTGCCGTCGAACCCGAGCGGCCGCCCCGCACGCCGCCGCGCGTCCTCGTCACGGAAGGCCCCGGCTACGCGCTGCGCCTGCCGCGTGAGGACGTGGACGTCCACCGGTTCGAGGACGCCCTGGCCCGCGCCCGGCGTACCCCCGAGGCGCTGGCCGGCCTCGACGCGGCCCTCGCGTCCTGGCGCGGCCCCGCCTATGCCGACGTGACCGGCTCCGCGTGGGCCCGGCGCGAACAGGCCCGGCTGGAGGAGCTGAGGCTGGAGGGGGTGGAACTGCGCGCCCGCCTCCTCCTCGACTCCGGTTCGGGAGCCGAGCTGGTCGCCGAACTGGGCGCCCACGTCACCGAACGCCCCTGGCGCGAGCCGGCCTGGGGACTGCTGGCCCGCGCACTGCACCGGGCGGGCCGCCGGGCGGACGCGCTGGCCACCCTGCGCCGCGCCCGCACGATGCTCGCGGACCAGCTCGGGCTCGATCCGGGGGCCGGCCTCCGGCGCCTGGAGACGGACATCCTCCGCGGAGCCACGACACTCCAGCACGCGCGCACCGTCTGGACCGCGGGCGTACGACTCGGCCCCCGCACCACCGTGGAACTGGCGCGCACCCTGGCCCTGGCGGGGGGCGACGCCCTCGTCCACTCGCGGAGCGACCGTCTCGCCGCCGTCCGGGCGGCGGAGCGCACCGGGGACGCCGCCCTGACCGCCCGCGTCATCGGCGCCTACGACGTGCCCGCCCTCTGGAGCCGGGCCGACGACCCCGAGCAGTCCCGCGCCGTCGTCGCGGCGACCGAGCGTACGCTCACCGCGCTCGGCGCGGACGGCCCCGCCGAACTGCGTGCCCGCCTGCTGGCCACCGTCGCGGTCGAGAGCCGCGGCGCCGGTCTGTCCGCCGCCGAACGGAGGCGCGCCGAACAGGCGGCGCGCGAGGCCGTGGCGCTGGCCCGGGAGCTGGGCGATCCCGCCCTGCTGGTGTTCGCCCTCAACGGCGTGTTCCTCCAGTCCTTCACCCGGCCCGGACTCGCGGCGGCACGGGACGCGATCGGCTCCGAGATCCTCGCCCTGGCCACCCGGCACGAGCTGCCGGACTTCGTCGTGCTCGGCCGTCTCGTCCGCCTGCAATCCGCTTCCGCCGCCGGCGACCTGGACGCCGCGACCGCGCACGCGGAGGCCGCCGAACGGCTCGCCGTCAGCACCGAGGCGTCCCTCGTCCCCGTCCTCACCGGCTGGTTCCGGGCGCGGGCCACGGCCGCCCGCAGTACCGGACCGGGCGGGCCGTCCGCCGCCACGGCCGCGGCGCACTACCGCGCCGCCGAGGACGCCCTCGCCGGGACAGGGGGCATGCCGGGGCTGCACCGGGGCCTGTTCGCCCTCGCCCTCCTGGGCCTTCGCCTGCTGCACGACCGTCCCGCGCCCACCGGTCCCGCCCTCGACTGGGGCCCGTACCGCCCCTGGGCACACCCGCTGGTACTGCTCGCCCGGGACCGGGTCGAGCAGGCCCGCGCCGCCCTGATCGCGGCGCCCGAACCGCCCCTCGACCACATGCAGGAGGCCCTCTGGTGCCTGACCGCCCACGCCGCCGCCCGTCTCGGCGAGCGCCCGGTCGCCGCCCGCGCGGCGACGGCCCTGCGCCCCGCCCGCGCCGAACACGCGGGCGGGGCGAGCGGGCTGCTGACGCTGGGGCCGGTGGCGCGGTACCTGGCGGAGGCGGAGGCGTGCGCCGGCGAGGGGTGACCGGCGTCGTCCACGACCCCATTCCCCACCGGCTCACCCCCTCGGCCGGACAACACGGCTTCCGGCCCGGCCCGTCCGGCGTCTCGCGGACCGACTCGCGCACCCGCTCGGCGGCGCCGCCGTCCCGCTGCTCGCCGGCCCCGGTGGCGGCGGACCGGGTGGTGAACTGCTCGACAAGAGGCACGAGTTCCTGGGGAAGGACCTCGCGGACGGCCTGGCGTACGGACTCCTGCGACAGCGCGGCCGCCTCCGGCGTGCTCCCGGCCGCCGGGTCCTTTCCGGCCGGCCGTCCTCGGGTCCCCGCGCCCCGGTCGCGCCGACGCTCTCCGGCCCGGACTTCCGGCCTTCGGTGGTCCCCGGCCCGCATGCGGACACCGGCGCGGAAGGGGCACGAGCACGCCGGCCTTCTCCCGAGCCGCGCCCGACGACCCGTACGTCTCCTCGTCCGAAGGAGGACGGACGGGAACCGAGGGGGGTCGGACCGTGAGGTTTCGGGCGACGAGGCACCGTGACGCACCGGCACGATCCACGGTGTACGGGGGTCAGGAACCGCGCGGAGTCACCAGGCCGGATTCGTAGGCGAGGACCACGAGCTGGGCGCGGTCGCGGGCGTGGAGCTTGGCCATGGCCCGGTTGATGTGGGTCTTGGCGGTCGCCGGGCTGATGACCAGGCGACCGGCGATCTCGTCGTTGGACAGACCGTGCGCGGCCAGGGCGACCGCCTCGCGTTCGCGGCCGGTCAGTCCCTCCAGCCCCCTGCCGACGCGGGCGGGCGGCGGCTGGGTGACGTACCGGTCGATGAGCTTGCGGGTGATGGCGGGTGCGAGCAGGGCGTCACCGCGGGCGGCGACGCGTACGGCGTGCAGGAAGTCCTCCGGCAGGATGTCCTTGACCAGGAAACCGGCGGCGCCGGCCCGCAGCGCGTCGAAGACGTACTCGTCCATGCCGTAGTTGGTCAGCACGACGACGTGCACGCCGGCCAGGGCCGGGTCCGCGGCGATGCGCCGCGTCGCTTCGATGCCGTCCATCACGGGCATCCGGATGTCGATGAGGACGACGTCGGGCAGCCGCTCCCCGAGGAGCGCGAGGCACTCCTGGCCGTCGGCGGCCTCGGCCACCACCTCGATGTCGTCCTCGAGGTCCAGCAGCGCGCGGAAGCCGCTGCGGATGAGCGGCTGGTCATCGACCAGCAGGACCCGGATCACGCGGCTCCGTTCGTGGGAAGTTCGGCCTGGACGGTGAAGCCGCCCGCGCCGCACGGCCCGGTGCGCAGACGGCCGCCCAGGGCCGTGACGCGTTCGCGCATGCCGAGCAGCCCGAGACCGGGCGTCGGGGCGGGGAGCGAACCGCTCTTTCCGTCGTCGACGCGGATCACGAGAGCGCCCGGCCGGTAGTCGACGAGCACGGAGACGCTGGTGGCCGCGGCGTGCCGGGCGACGTTGGTGAGCGACTCCTGAACGATCCGGTAAGCGGTGCGGCTCACCGCGGCCGGCACGGCGTGCGGACGCCCCCCGATCGTCAGCACCGTCTCCGGGCCGGTGACCCGGAACCGTTTCACCAGGGCGGGAATGTGGTCGAGTCCGTGCGGCGGGACGGTGTCGTCGTCGCGCAGCGCCTCGAGGGTCGCGCGCAGCTCCCGGCTCGCCTCCCGGGCGGCTTCCTGGATCGCGAGCAGGGCCTCCGGCACCTGTTCGCCGCGGCGCCGGGCCACGTGGACGGCGACCTCGGACTGCACCTTGACGACCGAGATCTGATGAGTGAGCGAGTCGTGCAGCTCCCGCGCGATGCGCAGCCGCTCCTCGTCGGCCCGGCGGCGCGCGGTCTCCTCGCGGGTGCGTTCCGCCCCGTCCGCCCGCCGCTCGGCCTGCCGCACCGCCTCCCCGGCGGCGAACGCGGCGATCAGCCAGGCCAGTTCGAGGGTGCTCCGGGCCTGTGCCACGACCTCGCGCGGGGCACCGTCGTGAAGGACCAGGGCCGTGAGGCGGAGCACGGCCAGCAGGCCCACGGAGACAGCCAGCGCGACGGCGCGGTGCCCGGCACGTACCGAGCCGTAGACCGCGACCAGGTAGGAGGCGGCGAGCACCTCGAACCCGGCTCCCAGGTACCCCACCGCGCACAGCCCGGTGACGGCCAGGACCACGAGCGGCGCCCGGCGGCGTGCGGCCAGCGCCAGCCCGCCGGCCGCCAGCAGCGCGGAGCCGAGCAGCTCGCGCCCCCCGGCCGGGTGCGGCCCGGACAGCCCGGTGCCCAGCAGCAGTGCCGCCACGCCCAGGGCGGTCGCCCAGTCGGTGACTCCGGCCGGGACAGCGAACCGTCCTTTGTCCATGGGCGCACCGTAGCCGGACGCGGTTGCGGGCGAATCCTGCTCGGGGACGAGCGGTGGGGGGGGCGCCCCGCCCGGGGGCGCCCCCCCCCCCCCCCCCCCCCCCCCCCCCCCGCCCCCCCCCCCCCCCCCCCCGCGCCGGGGGGGGGGGGGGGGCCCTTCCGGGGGGGGGCGCGGGGGGGCGGCCCCCGGCCCCGCCCCCCCCCCCCCGCCGCGTGCCGCCGCCGCGGTACCCGGATGCCCCGGCGGCGGCAGCGAGAAGCGCCCGCGTCCGCCGGACGACCGGCGGGGAGGACGGCACGCATGCTCTCCAGGGACGTCGACGTTCGGAAGCGGCGACGGCGAAGAAGGAGGAGAACGGCATGAGTACGTCAGCAGCACTGATGGCGGCCGCCGAGGGCGGGATCATCGGCGACGGGCGCACAGGGGCGAACCTGGCCCTCGCGGCGGGGGTGCTCGGGCTGGTCATCGGCCGGCCGGCCCTGGTCCGCGCCGGCCGCCGGACCGGCACCGGCAAGGCGCGCGCCGCCGGGGTGGCGGCCATCACGGCGGGAACGGTCGGCACGGTTCTCGCCGTGCTGCACCTGGTCACCGCCGACGGTGGTCCCGGCACCGGCAACGGACTCGTCGGCGCCGTCGTGGCGGTCCCGCTGGGGCTGGGCGCCGTGCTCCTCGGCCGCCGGACTCTGATCCGCTGCCGCCCCGCCGGACCGAACTGACGAAAGGACCGGCGCCACCGTCTGCCCCGAGCCGCACCACCGCGCCGCCCTGACCGCCTGGACCCCCTGAAGGGTCCCGGCCGGCGGTGCCCCCGCGGCCGCGCGGCGTTGTGGACGGCACGGGGCCGGCGGAGCGGGGGCGGCCCGGCGTCGAGGAGCGGGCCGACCGGATCGCGGAGGCGGAAGGCGAGCCGCGGGAACGCGCGCCCGGCCGCGGCTCCGCCCCCGCTCGGGGAGGCCGGGAGGCCGGGTCCGCCGGTGCGAACGACCCGCACGACCTTCCCGGTGCGAACGACCCGTACGACCTTCCCGGTCCGGGCCCGCCCTGCCGGGAGAGGACGGCCGGTGCCCCTCCGCCCCTCCGTCCGCCGTCCACGAGGTCCGCGTCCGGGCGGCCGGGCGTCGGCACAGCGGTCACTCGCGCGCGCCCGTCGGCTCCGTCGCCCCGCGGCGCAGGGAGAGACCGGCCGGAACGACCGCCGAGCCCACGGCGAGCACCGCGCAGGCGCCCAGAACCCCCGCGAGCGTTCCCCAGGGGATCTCGATCGACGTCCGCACCGAGAGCAGGCCCAGCGCGCCCCACATGCCCACCAGGTTGAACCCGGCGACCAGCGCTCCCAGCAGTCCGCCGACCACGACCACCGTCAGCGCCTCGGCGCTCACCAGCCGCAGCACCTGCCCTCTGGTGGCGCCGGCCAGCCGCAGCACGGCAAGCTCGCGGACGCGGTCGGAGGCCGCCATGACCATCGTGTTGGCCAGCGAGATGCCGGTGTAGAGGAGGGCGATCCCGAGGACCAGGAAGAAGCCCGCCCGGGTCGTCCGGCCGGTCTCGGGGTACACCGCCCGCACCCAGGCGTCCCCGGTGAGGACCTCCCCGCCCGAGGCCCGCACCGCCCGACGCAGATCGGCGGCCACGGTGCCCGCGTCGGCACCGTTCGCGACGCGTACGTCGACCCGGTCGACGGGCGCCGCGGGGGCGTTGCGCGGGGTGACGTAGACGCCGTTGTCGCCGGTGCCGACGGTCATGACCGCGGCGATCTCCAGGGACTTCCTCGTGCCGTCACCGAGCCACACGTCCACCCGCTCGCCCACGGTGTGCTTCTCCCACTCTCCGTTGACGATGATCGAGTCGTCGTTCAGGTCGCGCACCGTCCCCGCCGCGAGCGGGAGACGCGCCGTTGCCGCCAGCGGTCCCGGCTCGACGGCCCTCGCGTCGGACCTGATGAGCGCCACGCCGTCCTCCAGGACGTACACGGCGCTCGACGAGCTCGGCGAGATGTCGGCACCGGACACGGCCCGAAGCCGCCGCAGCGTCGCCCCGTCGAAGCCGGCGTCGCCCGGGGGAGTGACCACGAAGTCGGCGGCCGTCCGCTCGCGCACCTCGTCGGCCTTCGCCCCGTTGAGGGTGGCGGTGGCGCCGAGCAGCGAGCCCGCCAGCGCGACCGTGACCAGCACGGGCGCCGCGACGGCGGCGGTGCGGCGGACCCCGGCGGCGGCGTTCTCCCGCACCAGCATCCCCCCGGCGCCCGGCAGTTGGGCCGGCAGCCAGGCGATCGCCCGGGTCAGCGGCCGCACCAGCACCGGCGCGAGCAGCGCGACCGCGGTGATCAGCAGCATCGGGCGGCTCACATAGTTCTTGCGCTGCAGCAGGTCGCCCGGGTCCGTCACCAGCGCCAGGGCCAGTGTCACCACGGCGGTGATCAGCAGGGCGGCGCAGAACAGCCAACGGCCCCGGGTCATCGGCCGGGTGTCGACCGACGCCTCGCGCAGTGCCTCGGTGGGGCCGGTGCGCCCGGCCCGCCAGGACGCGGCCAGCACGCCGCAGAGGGCCATGAACAGGCCCGTCCAGAACGCCATGTGGTACGGCCAGGTGTAGTCGCCGATGGTGAACCAGCGGGGCGCGAGGCCCTCGTCGACCGCCCACCCGGCGAGCTCGGGCGCTCCGAGGGAACCGAGCGCACAGCCGGCGGCCGAGGCGAGCACGCCGACCGCGAGCGCCTCGTACACGACCATGCGGCGGACCTGTCCCGGGGTCGCACCGGCGGTGCGCAGCAGTCCGAACTCGCGGCGTCGCTGGGCCACCGCGAACGCGAAGGTGGAGGCCACCACGAACACCGACACGAACCCGGTGACGCCGCCGGCCGTGCCGAACATGGCGTTCATCGCGGTGAGGGCCTCGGCGTCCCGGTCGGGGTCGGCGTCGGCGTACCGGCGCGCGTCCCCGGTGAGGACCTGGACGCCCTCGCTGCCGCGTACCGCCCCGCGCACGGCCGCCGCGTCGGCGTCGACCACCAACTGGAGGCTGCGCGGCGACAGTTCGGCGGCGCGGGTGCCGGTGTAGAACACGGCGTTCTCGAAGCCGAGCCCGGCCACGGTGCCGACGACGCGCACCGTGCCGCCGTCGGTCCGCAACCGGGTGCCCGGACGGGCCCAGTCACCGCTGACGACGACCTCGTCCGCGGCCCGGGGCGCGCGTCCCGCGTCGAGGCGGTACGGCGCGAAGGCCGCCGTGGGCCAGGGGTGGCCCACCAGATCGGGGGGCCCGCCCTCGGCCCGCACGGCGAACGACCGGTCCTCGACGACGGTCCCGAGGTTCCGCAGCTTCGCGACGACGCCGCCGGGCACGGCCCGCGGCCGCGCGAGCTTCTGGGTGCGGTCGCCGATCGGGGTGGACACATCCAGGGTGTCCCGGCCCTTGACGACGACCGGCGCGGCGGCGAACCGCTCGGGTCCCCGGTCGGGAGCGTCCAGCGAGGACGCCAGGGCCAGCCCCATCACGGCGATCAGGGCCACGCCCAGGGAGAGGGCGACGAAACCGCCGACGAAGGTGACCCAGCGCGTGCGCAGGGTCAGCAGCGTGGTGCTCAGCACGGTGCCACCTCGAGCCTGGTCATGCGCGCCGCGATGTCCTCGGCGGAGGCGCCGGTCAGCTCGCCGTTGACCCGGCCGTCGACGAGGAAGACGACGCGGTCGGCGTAGGAGGCGGCGACGGGGTCGTGGCTGACCATGATGATCGTCCCGCCGTCCCGGTCGACCATGCCGCGCAGCAGGGCCAGCACCTCGCGGCCGGTCCGCGAGTCGAGCGCGCCGGTCGGCTCGTCGCCGAAGAGCACGTCGGGGCGGGTGATCAGGGCGCGGGCCAGGGCGACCCGCTGCTGCTGGCCGCCGGACATCTCCGTCGGCCGGTGCCGGGCCCGGTCGCCGAGTCCGACCTGTTCGAGCACCTCGCGCACCTGTGCCCTCTTCGGGCGGCGGCCCGCCAGCCGCAGGGGCAGGGCCACGTTCTGCTCGGCGGTCAGCGAGGGCAGCAGGTTGAACGCCTGGAACACGAAGCCGATGCGCCGGCGGCGCAGCAGGGTCAGCCTGGTCTCGCTCAGCGTGGTCAGTTCGGTGTCGCCCACGGTGACCGAGCCCGACGTGGGCCGGTCCAGGCCCGCGGCGCACTGCAGCAGGGTCGACTTGCCGGACCCGGACGGGCCCATCACGGCGGTGAAGGTCCCCCTCGGGAAGGCGAGCGACACCTCGTCGAGGGCGGTGACGGACGTACTGCCCGAGCCGTACCGCCGACTCACGGAGCACAATCGGATGGCGTCGTTGGTCATGTGTCCCCCACCAGTACTTTCCCTCGGGCTTCGTCGGTGCCCCCACTCAACCCGTGGAGCCTCCCGTGACGCAGTACGGCCAGGACGAGACCTGGGGTAGGGCCAGGCATACCTCCGATACGGGCCCCGGGCCGATGGCGGGGGACCGGGGGAGCCCCTTACGGTCGTGCCCATGCACTCTCGGAATGTGTGGCAGGCCATGTCCCGGCCGGGCTTCCTGCTGTCGGCCTGGCCGTGGCGCTCCGCCGCGTACCTGCTGACCGGCGCGGTCACCGGCGTCGCCACCCTGGTGGGGATCGTGGTGACGGCCGCGGTCTGCGGTGTGCTCGTCTTCGTCCTGGTGGGGCTGCCGCTGCTCGTCCTGGTCGCCCTCGGCGGGATCCCGGTGGCCGAGATGGAGCGGCGCAGACTGCGCCTGGTCCACCGCGACCCGGTCTCCGGCCCCCACCAGGTGCCGGCCGCGCCGGGACTGCGGGCCTGGCTGACCACCCGGCTGCGCGAGCAGGCGACCTGGCGGGAGTTCGGCTACACGCTGTTGTTCGCCGGGCTGCTGTGGCCGGTCGACGCCCTGGCGATCACGGTCGCCCTGCTCTGTCCGCTGTCCGTGGTCTCCACCCCGCTGCTGATGGCCACGGTCGGCGACGGCCACGAGGCGAAGGTGCTCAAGCAGTGGACGGTCACCACCTGGCCGGCCGCGTTCGGCGTCGCCGTTCTGGGCCTGCTCCTGATGATCCTCTGCGGGTACGTGCTCGGCGTCACGGCGGGCGCCCGCGCCGAGCTGGCCCGGCTGCTGATCGCCTCCCGCGAGGGAGAGCTCGGCGCCAAGGTGGTCGAACTGGCCCGCTCCCGCGTCCGGTTGGTCGAGGCGTTCGAGGCCGAGCGGCGCCGCATCGAGCGCGATCTGCACGACGGCGCCCAACAGCGCCTCGTGGCCCTGACGATGGCCCTCGGACTGGCCCGCCTCGACACCCCGCCCGGTCCGCTCGCCGACCACCTCGCCAAGGCCCAGGAGGAAGCGGGCCGGGCGCTCGCGGAACTGCGCGAGCTCATCCACGGTATCCACCCCAAGGTCCTCACGGACTACGGTCTTCACACCGCGGTCGCCGATGCCGCCGACCGCTGCGCGATCGACGTCGACGTCGACCTGGAACTGCCGGGCCGGCCGGCCCGGGCCGTCGAGTCCGCCGCGTACTTCGTGGTCTGCGAGGCGCTGGCGAACGTCGCCAAACACAGCGGGGCCGACCGTGCGCGGGTGAGCGGCGGTCATCGCGACGGACGCCTGTTCCTCGAAGTGCGGGACGACGGCCGCGGCGGCGCGGACGCCGCGGACGGCAGCGGCCTCACCGGTCTCGCGGACCGGGTGTCCGTCCTGGATGGCAGACTCGCCCTGACCAGTCCGCCGGGCGGACCGACTCTGTTGCGTGTGGAGTTTCCTTGCGAGCTGACCGAAACGGCCGATCGCTCCGCGTAGTGCTGGCCGAAGACAGCGTGCTGCTGCGGGAAGGGCTCATCGGCCTGCTCGGCCGCTGCGGCCACGAGGTGGTGTCGGCCGTCGGGGACGCGCGGGCACTGGTCGCGGCGGTCGAGGAGCACGCCCCCGACATCGTGATGACGGACGTACGCATGCCGCCCGGTTTCCAGGACGAGGGCCTGCACGCGGCAGTGTGGCTGCGCGCGAAGCGTCCCACCCTCCCGGTCCTGGTCCTCAGCCAGTACGTGCAGCGCACGTACGCCGCCGAACTCCTGGACTCCGGCGACGGATCGGGCGTCGGCTATCTGCTCAAGGACCGAGTGGGCCAGGTCGAGGAATTCGTGGAGGCGCTGCACAAGGTGGCGGACGGCGGAACGGTGGTCGACCCCGAGGTGGTGCGCCGGCTGCTGCGCCGCCGCCGCGATCCACTGGAGCGCCTCACCCCGCGCGAACGCGAGGTGCTGGCACTGATCGCCGAAGGCAAGTCCAACGGCGCGATCGCCAAGAAGCTGGTGGTGTCCGAAGCCGCCATCGGCAAGCACATCAGCAACATCCTCACCAAGCTGGACCTGCCCCCGGCGGACGAGACCCACCGCAGGGTCCTGGCCGTCCTCACCTACCTGCGGGCATGAACCGCCGGGGACACCGGGCCTTCCGTGCCCGGCTGCCGAGCAGGCCGAGCGGCGCGGCTCCGAACGCGGCGGTCACCACGGCTTCGGCGGCGTGATCGATCTGTCCCGATTCAAGGATCATTCGGTCGGGTAGCCGCGCTGCGTGAGCGAGAAGGAGGACGGATCCAGTGGAACGTGATACCGGTGGTGAAAGCGGTGCCCAGCCTCCGGCGGAGGAGGGCCTGGTGTGTGCCGACTACACGCTGGAGGGAGGGGGCAGCCGCATCGCGGCCGCCCGTCGCCATGCCGCGGCCTTCCCGGAGAGGATCCGCACCGAGTACGGCCTGCCGGTGTCGCAGCGTGTGCGGGACCTGACCGAGCTGGTCGTCGGCGAACTGGTCACCAACGCCCACAAGTACGCCCTGGGGCCCGTCCTGATGCAGCTGCGCATCGGCGCCGGCGGTGTGGACGTCGTGGTGTGGGACAGCAACCCGGCCGTTCCGGTGGTTCGCGCCGCCGACCCCGGCAGGGTGGGCCAGCACGGCCTGGAGATCATCAAGAAGGTCGCCGAGAAGCTGTCCGTCGAGCGGGAACCGGCCGGCAAGCGCATCACCGCCCGCCTCGCCCTGCTCGACGCGCCCGGCGCGGCATAGAGATCCGCCCTGCCCGATTCGTTTTTCCACGGCTCCGGCGCACGGTCGGGCATCCGCGCGAACAGCGACGAAGCGGCGCCGGGCAGGGTCGGCAGGAATGCGAACAGCGCAGCAGGGTCGCCGGGGCGGGATGCCCGGCCTGCCGGGGGACGGCCCGGGGACGGACGGCGCGGATCACGCCCCGCTGGACGCCGTGGAAGACGAGCGCGGTGGCCGGGGGCGACAGACACGTACGGGGCGGAACGGTTTCGGTGGGGACCTCGACGAGCGCGCAGAAGGCCCCCACCCGGGGAGAGAGGGTGGGGGCTCGTCCTGCACGGCTCAGTCGGTGAGCGCGTCCTTGATCTTCTCCTTGGCCTCACGGGCGTCGCCCTTGGCCTGGTCGGCGCGGCCCTCCGCGGTCAGCCGCTCGTTGCCGACCGCCCTGCCCGCCGTCTCCTCGACCTTGCCCTTGGCCTGCTCGGCCTTCGCCTGAACCTTCTCGTCCCCGGCCATGACATCCACCTTTCGCTTCGCGGAATCCCCTTCCCGCCGTCCGCCTTGCCGCCCGCCGCTCCGGCAAACCTCCGTGCGCACGGCGACCGCACCACTTGAACGAGGGGAGGCCGACGCGTTCCCCGCCCGTCGGACGTTCGCGGTGCCGGCCCGCCGAGGCAGGGGCAGGGAAAAGCCGACACCAACCGGAGCGGGTCGCGCTCGGCGAGGTGGCGGCCCATGGGCGGGAACGGCCGTCGTTTCCTCGTCGGGCGCGCCCGGAGTGCCGAACAGGGCGGCAATCCGGCCCCCTCCACGACCGGGGAGAAGAGGGCCCGGGCACGGCGAACGGCTCCGTCCCGGGATGAAGGGACGGAGCCGTTTCACAGGTGGTGCGGTTTTCGAGGGACCACTCAGGCGTGTCGTCGGTTGCCGGTGACGAGGCGGTAGAGGGCCAGGAGGATGACGGAGCCGATGATGGCCGCGATCCAGGTGGAGAGGTCGAAGAAGCCGTCGATGGAGTCGACGCCGAAGATGACCTTGCCGAGGAAGCCGCCCAGCAGGCCGCCGGCGATGCCGATCAGGATGGTGATGATGACGCCGCCGGGGTCCTTGCCCGGCATGATCGCCTTCGCGATGAAACCGGCGATGAGGCCGATGAGAATCCACGCGATGATGCCCATGATGCGTCTCCTACCTGCTCGTATAAAGCCTGTGTCAAGAGAGCGTCTGCGCGATCGGAAGGCTTTCAAACCTGCCGTTCCCCACTGTTTGTGTACATGCCGACGGAGCAGGCGGTCGTCGCCGTCAGCTCGGTTCCACCGCCGCGCACGTGCGCCGTCAACTGCTCGGGGGCCTCCCGGGCGGTGTCCAGCGGGACGCTCCGGAGGGCGTCGTCGCTCATGTCGTCTGCTCACGCCGATTCGAAGGAGGCCGTGCCGCGGGCGGCGCTCCGCTCGCGGGTCCACGCGAAGGAGCCGAACCGTCGGGCAGGGGGGAGGGGGTCGGCCGGCTCGCACCGTCGGGAGCCGTCAGTACGGCGGCCCGGCGATCTTGTCCGTGGCTTGTCGTCCGTGTGTCCACGAGCGCAGGCCCGAGCGCCGGCCCGAGCGCCGCCCCGGAAGGGCGGCCCGGAAGGGCGGACCGGTTCCCCTTCCGCGCTCCCGATCCACCGCACCCGCCGTCACGTCTTCCTTGCCCGGGCGTGCCGGTACGGCTCCACGAACCGATCGCCTTCGGGCGGCTCGCCTCCCACGGGCCCGGCGTCCGGCTCGTCCGCCACCCGTGTGACGTCACCGGCCTCGAACTCGGTCCGGTGTTCCGCCGGGAGCTTGGCGCGCTGCTGCCGCGGCGCCCTGTCGCCGCGCTGATGCGAGCCGGGCAGCGGTGTGGCGCAGCCCGGTCAGGGAGGGCGTGTCACACCCATTGCCGACGGAGGGGTGCATCGCTATGTTAATCGAAAATCACACCCGCGTGACGGGGGTCCACTGCGCGCGTGCTGCTCGAACGGCAAGTCCACCAAGGAACCTCGAACTGTCCGAGTCCTCAGGGAAGCAGGTAAGTCAATGGACAACCTCAGTAGGCGAAAGGCGCTGTCACTCGGTGTGGCCCTCGGCCTCGTGAGCGCGGCGAACCCCCTCCAGGCGTGGGCCGCGACGGGCTCGGCGGCCCCGGCCGCGACGGGCACCGGCCCCGAGTGGATCTGGGACGAGGCGGCGGACCCGCTGATGGTCTCGATGCTCGAACAGGGCAAGGTGCCGGGGATCAACACCGCCTGGGCGTCCTGGGTGAACAACGACGACCCGCTGCCCGTCGGCCTGCCGCCAGAGTTCGCCGCGTACCTGGGGCGGGTCAACAGGCTGCCCTCCTGGGCCGACCCGGCCAAGCTCGCCCGTGCCGCCGACTTCAACCGGCGCCGGGACACGTACCTCTTCATGCTGTACGGCCTCGGCAGCGGCATCATGAGCACCGTCATCCCCCGCGAGGCCAAGAGCGTCTACTGGTCCGCGGGCGGCGCTCACATGCAGGACCGCGCGGCCAAGACGTTCACCTTCGGTTACGACCTGGCGGAGCTGAACGCCTTCGAGCCGTCGGGGCAGTTCGTCGTCACGGCCAACAAGACGCGCGTGGTGCACGCCGCCGTGCGCCACCTGCTGCCGCAGTCGCCGCACTGGCGGGCGGTGGCCGACGAGACGATCCCGATCAGCGCCGCCGACATCCTCGTCACCTTCCACAGCCTGGGCACGTACGTGTACCGGAAGCTGCGGGACTGGCGGATCCCCTTCCCGGCCGCCGACCAGGAGGCGTTCCTGCACTCGTGGCAGGTCGCCATCCATCTGCTCGGCGTGCCCGTCGAGCACATCCCCCGGACCTGGGCGGAGGCGGAGCGGCAGTCGGCGCGGGTCCTCACCCCGATTCTCACTCCGTCGACCGAGGGCATCGCCCTGGCCGAGGAGCTGCTCGGCCTGACCGCCCAGATCGACCTGGGCGTCACCCGCGGCTTCCTCAACGAGTTCGTGCGGTACGTCCTCAGCGACGAGGTCGGCGACTGGCTGGGGCTGCGGCGCGACTACGCCGCGGCGGCGCTGGTCCGTGTCGCCTGGCCGGCCTTCATCCTCTTCCGCGAGGGGCTGTCGCCGATCATGCCGGCCGGCTTCTACATGCTCGACCAGTTCGTGCGGGCCCTGGCCATGCTCTTCCTCAACAAGGGCTCCTCGGGCAAGACGACCCCCATCACGATCCCCACGGGGAACAGGGCGGCCTGAGGCCGGCCCCCCGGGCTTCGGCCCTTTACCGCGTCCGGCCGGGTGCTCAGAGGCCCAGCGCCGCCATGGCCAGGCCGGTCGCGGCCGCCCGTTCGGCGGGGCCGTCCTTCCACCGCAGATGACGACCCGTCTCCACCACCACCCCGAACGCGGCGTGCGCCAGCGCCCTGGCCTGGCGCGAGTCCAGCTCCGGGCGGACCAGGCGCAACTGCTGCTCCCAGACGCCGACGTGCCGCCGCTGGGCGAGGACCAGGGGGCCCCGCAGCCCGTCGGGGAGGCCGGGGAGCTCGGCCTCGGCGACGCTGTTGAGGTCGGTGTACTCGAAGCTGTAGGCCACGTACGTCGCCGCCAGCGCGACGAGGGCCTCCTGCGGCTCCGCCACCCCCTGGAGGCTCCGCTCCACGCCCTGGGAGAGCAGCTCCGCCGCCTGGAGACACGCCGCGGCAAGGATGTCGATCTTCCCGGGGTAGTGGCGGTAGAGCGCGGACGGGGTCAGCCCCACCGCTTCCGCGATCTGTCCGTTCGTGACATTGGCGAACCCGTCCCGGGCGAACAGCGGGACGGAGGCCGCGAGGATCTCCTCGCGGCGTGTGCGAGGCACCGGCCGCACGGGCAGCGCCACAGCGGGCGCGTCGTGTCGTCCCGCAGCCGGGTCGGTCGCGGCCACGCGCAGCGCGGACGCCATCAGCAACTCCTCGGCCCGCCGGGGGGCGATGGAGGTGTGGTGCATCGTGATCGACCCGATCACACCGAGGGCCGCCGTGGCCCGCAGGCATCCGTCGGGCAGGGGGCGCTCGCGCTGCACGGCGGCGTCGACCCGTTCCACCAGGTGGTCGAACTTCACCGCGAGCCGTCGGCGGTCCTCGCGCTTGAGGTACCGCGCCTCCCACCGGTACACCCCTCCCGACGCGCGATGGGCGACGGTAATCCGGGCGGCTGCCCCGAGGACCTCCGCCAGGGGCGCTTCGGGCGCCACCTCCTCGAGCGCCTCCACCAGCCCGTCCACCATGACGTCGGCGCACTCCGCGAACAGCGCGTACTTGTTCGGGAAGTGCCGGTACAGCGCGGTCGCGGTGATGCCCACGCCGACGGCGACCTCCTCCATGGAGGAGGCGTGGTAGCCGCGCTCGCTGAAGACCCGCCCGGCCGCGTCGAGGATGAGCTGTCTGCGGTTACGCGGCCGGGTGGCCGGGACGGGGCGGGCGGAAGGGGTGGCGGGAACCATGCCGATCAGTGAATCACACGCCACCGGACGGCAGAGGGCCTACCGTCGTGCCCCCGTCCGCCCGTCGCCGTGCCCCGCGTCTCCGCCCCGGCCCTCGGGGTCCCGTTCGAGGAAGAAGTAGAAGAAGGGGCCCTCGGCCGGCACCCCCTTCGCGTTCATGATCCCCATCAGGGTGGTGTCGTCCACCCGCTTGAAGTGGTCGAGGACCGGCTGCCCGTCATAGAGCATCGTGGCCGTCGTCTCCCCCCGGAACTCGACGCTCCACAAGCTGGCCTCGCCCTTGCCGAGCGCGCGGTCGGAGTAGAACGCCCCCTCGGCGTCCCGGCAGATCAGCGGCTTGGCATCGTGCGGGGAGACAAACGTCTTGCCGTACCAACCGGCCTTCTCCAGCATGCCGTTCAGGGGATGGCCGGTGCGGAACTCGCCACCCCTCCACGCCCCGAGGATGTCCTCGGGGCGAACGGTGGCGAGTGCGGCCCAGACCGCGTCGAGTACGGCCGGGTCGATCGGACCGTCCTCCTCCCGCACCTCCTGGAGCTCTCGGAACCGGACGCGGGCCTCGTGCACGTCCATGCGGATGTCCTTTCGTCGGGGTCGCGGGGTGGAATCGGGGGTGTACGGAACGGGTGCGGTCGCGTGGAAGAAGCGGACTGCCCTCTGGAAGTGGCGAGTCGACGGTTCCCCATGTTCCACGTGTCCTGCGGAGGACCGGTCATCGGCGCTCCGTGCGGTCGGTGGACGGCGGCACGGGCGAGTCGGGGCCGGGAACCGGCCGCGGCGGTGCTTCGTCCGCGAGCGGCTCCGGCGCTCGGGAGTGTGCCCAGTGGGGGCCCAGGTCGTCGAGAGTCCAGCCGAAGGGGTAGGTGCGTGCCACAGGCTTGCGCGGCAGCCACTCCGGCCGGCCGGGGAGCAGGCGTATCAGCGCGGCCCGGACACGGAACGCGCGGTGGACCACGGCCCGCAGCGGGCGCGGTTGCGGCCGGAAGCCGAGCGCCTCCAGGAGCGGCTCGTCCAGGACGGCGAGCACGATCCGGGACGCCACCCGCCGCAGTGGTGCCGGGTACCAGGAGGCCATGATCCGCAAGGTCGCCGCCGCGACCCGGCGGTTGGCGGGGTCGTACGCGAACATCTCGTGCTCGTAGGCGTCGTGGAGGCGCTCGAAGGCGGCGTAGGTGTCGGGCACCCCGGGGATGTCCATCATCTCGCCCATCCGGTGCCCCACCAGCGCCAGACTCTCGGTCTCCTGCGGTGACAGCCGACGCCAGCCGTACCGGTCGATCCACCGTTTCGGTCCCACCACCGTGGTGGCCAGGACATAGAGGAAGTCCTCGTCGGGGATGCGGTAGCGGCCGTGGATGCGGTTCAGGTGACGGGCGGCCCTCCTGCCGTGCTCCGAGTCCATCCCTTCGCGGACCATTTCGTAGGCGAGCAGCACCGTGTCGTCGTACCGCTTCTGGCCGGCCCGTTCGAACTCCTGGGTGCGATCGAGGAGCCGGGAGATACGAGGGACGCCGTAGTCGCGGAGGAAGGCGACGGACGTCCCGTGGAGGTAGTCGCGGGGGAACTCGTACTGGGTGATCCACCGGAAGATCAGCTCGTGGTCCTGCCGGGGGTCCATCCGCCGGATGCGACGGAGTCGGCTGTAGCGGCCCATGGGTGGTCCCTCCTGTCGGCACCGCCGCCACCGGCGCGCGGTGCGAGTGGGTATGGCAAGGGGGCGTCGGAGAACAGCGGCCCGGCCGTCACGAGGGGAGAGCCGGGCTGGGGCCGGCCTCCTGGAGGGCCGGCGACCCGTGCTCGACGGACAGGCCCTGCCCGCCGCGCTCCTTCGGGACGTGCGGCGCGAGTGCGCCGGCCCTTCTCGCCGCTGCCCGCAGTCGGTCGCGTGTGGTCCGGTCGAGCCGCCGACCGGGGGCGGGTCCGGCGACGGCGACGACCTCGCGCACGAACCGGCGGGTCCGCGCGCGCGGCTCCGCCACGTCGGGGAAAAGGGGAAGAGACGTCACGTGCTCTCCTGCCGGGGTGCGTTCACGGGGGCGTTCAGTGGTCCGGCCACAGTGCGCTCACGGGGACGGATCCGAGGACCGAGGCCGACGGGGTGCGGAGGCGGCTCCCGGAGGACGGACGAGGGTCCCCGCGGCGCACGGTTCTGCGGGGTGGCGGAAGGCGGGGCGAGGAGGCGCTACGCCGCCGGGGCCCCGCCCGCTGCGGCGAACAGCGGCGCCGGGCCGCTCCCGTCGGCGAACGTTCCCGAAAGCCGCTCGATCACGTTCCGTGCCTCGCGCACGATCCGCTCCACCAGCAGTCCGGCCGGGGCGATGTCACGCACCAGCCCCTGGGACAGGCCGACGGACCAGATTCCGGCTTCGAGGTCGCCCTCCTCGAAGACCCGCCGCCCGCGCGCTCCCGCCACCAGGTGCTGGACGTCCGCGAACGCCCCGCCGTCCGCCAGGATCCGGACGACCTCCGTGCTGACCGCGTTGCGGGCCACCCGGGCCGTGTTGCGCAGCTCGCGGAAGATGAGCCGGGTGTCACGTTCGGACGCTTCGACGATCCTGCGCTTGACGGCCTCCGCCACCGGCGCCTCTTCGGAGCAGAGGAAACGGGTGCCCATGTTGACCCCGTCCGAACCGAGGGCCAGCGCCGCCGCCAGTCCGCGCCCGTCGGTGAAGCCGCCCGAGGCGATGAAGGGGATCGTGAGCGCGTCTGCGGCCGCCGGCACCAGTACGAGGCCGGGCACGTCGTCCTCGCCGGGATGTCCCGCGCACTCGAATCCGTCGATCGACACCGCGGCCACCCCGAGCCGCTCGGCCTTCACGGCGTGCCGGACGCTCGTGCACTTGTGGATGACCCGCACTCCGTGGTCCGCGAAGAACTCCATGTGCGGTTCGGGGCTGGAGCCCGCCGTCTCGACGATCGTCACCCCGGAGTCGACGATCGCCCGGCGGTACTCGTCGTAGGGCGGTGGCGTGATCGCCGGAAGGATCGTGAGGTTGACGCCGAACGGCTTGTCGGTGAGCGCGCGGGTCCGCTCGATCTCCCGTGCCAGGTCCGCCGGGGTGGGCTGGGTGAGGGCCGTCACGATGCCGAGCCCGCCCGCTTCCGAGACGGCGGCGGCCAGTTCGGCCCGCCCCACCCACATCATCCCGCCCTGCACCACGGGATGCTCGATGCCCAGAAGCTCCGTGAAGCGGGTGCGCAGCCGCGGCGTGGCGGCGACGGCCTCAGACATAGCTCTCGCCCCGCTCGGCACGCTCCACCAGCGACGCCGGCGGCAGGAACCGCTCTCCGTACGCCGCGGCCAGCTCGCGCGCCCGGTCGACGAAGCCGGGCAGGCCGCCCTCGTACTGGTTGACGTACTGCAGCACGCCGCCGGTCCAGGCGGGGAAGCCGATGCCCTGGATCGAGCCCACGTTCGCGTCGGCCACGCTGGTCAGCACGCCCGTATCGAGGCAGTCGATGGTGTCGAGGGCTTCCGCGAACAGCATGCGCTCCTGGAGGTCCCGCAGCGGCAGGACGAGCCGCCCCGACCCGTACCGCTCGCGGACGCCCGGCCAGATGCCGGTCCGCCTGCCGGAGGCGTCGTAGTCGTACCAGCCGGCGCGTTCGCGCCGTCCGACGCGACCCTGCTCCAGCATCCAGTCGACGACGTCCTCCGAGGGGTGCGCAATCCAGGTCTTCCCCTCGGCCTCCTCGGCGGCCCGGGTCTCGACGCGGATCCTCTGCGTCAGGGACAGGGTCAGCTCGTCGAGGAGCTGGAGCGCGCCCGCCGGGTAGCCGGCCTGGAGCGCGGCCTGCTCGACGCTGGCCGGCTCGACGCCCTCGCCGACGGCGGCGACGGCCTCGGCGATGAAGCGCCCGATCACCCGGGAGGTGAAGAAGCCCCGCGAGTCGTTGACGACGATGGGGGTCTTGCCGATCTGGAGGACGTAGTCGAAGACCTTGGCGAGCGTCTCGTCGGAGGTGTGCACGCCCCGGACGATCTCGACCAGGGACATCCTGTCGACAGGGCTGAAGAAGTGGATGCCGATGAAGTCGCGCTCGCGTGCCACGCCCTTGGCCAGCAGGCTGATCGGCAGGGTGGAGGTGTTGGACCCGAGCACCGCGTCGGGTTCCACGATGCCCTGGATCTCCTGGAAGACCTCCTGTTTCACCGGCACCGACTCGAAGACGGCCTCGACGACGAAGTCGACCCCGGCGAAGTCGGCCGCCTCCGCCGTCGTGCGGATCCGTCCCAGCAGCACGTCGGAGCGCTCCCGGGAGGTCCGGCCCGCCTTCAGGGCCTTCGCCTCCAGACCCCGCGCGTAGTCCTTGCCCCGCTCCGCGGCTTCGAGGGTGACGTCCTTCAGGACGACGTCGATGCCTGCCCTGGCGCTCACGTAGGCGATGCCCGCGCCCATCATGCCCGCGCCGACGACCCCGACCTTCCGAGCGGCGAAGCGTTCGAACCCGTCCGGGCGGCTCGTGCCGGAGTTGATCTGTTGCAGATCGAAGAAGAACGCCTTGATCATGTTCTTGGTGACCTGTCCGCCGAGCAGGCTGACGAGGTACTGGGTCTCCACCCGCGAGGCGGTGTCGAAGTCGACGTGGGCGCCCTCGACGGCGGCGGCCAGCGCGGCGCGCGGCGCCGGCACCGGTGCCCCCCGGGTCCGCTTGCGCAGCAGCCCCGACAGAGCGGGCAGGGTCGCGGCGATCTCCGGATCGCCCACCTCGCCGCCGGGAAGCCGGAAGCCCTTCGCGTCCCACGGCTGCGCCGCTTCCGGATGCCCGGCGATCCAGGCCCGCGCCCGCGCCTCGGCCTCTCCGGCGTCCGGGGCCAGTTCGTCGACGAGTCCGGTGGCCAGCGCCCCCCGGGCGTCGAACTTCCGGGCGGACAGAATGACATCGGACAGGGCTTTGTGCAGGCCGAGCATGCGCACGGTACGGGTGATGCCGCCGCCGCCGGGCAGTAGACCGAGGCCGACCTCGGGCAGGCCGAAGCGGCTGCCGGGCAGGTCGACGGCGATCCGGCGGTGGGCGCAGAGGGCGACCTCCAGGCCACCGCCCAGGGCGGTGCCGTTCAGGACCGCGACGACCGGGCGGCCCAGCTTCTCCAGACGCCGCATCCAGTCCTTCATGCGGTCGATGTACGCGGTCTCCTCGGCCGCCCGGTCGGCGCTGCCCGCGCGCAGCCGGTTCAGGTCACCGCCCGCGAAGAAGGTCTTCTTGGCGGAGACGAGCAGGACTCCGGTGATCTCGTCGCGTTCGGCCTCCAGCCGAGGCACGCACTCCTCCAGGCCGGCCATGAAGGCGTCGTTCATGGTGTTGACCGAGGAGACGGGGTCGTCCAGGACGAGCGTGACGACGCCGTCGGCGTCGCGCAGATAGGCGATGGCGGATGTGGTCATGTCGGGGGTTTCCTTTCGTCGCGTGGGGTCAGAGGCGTTCGACGACGGTGGCGATGCCCATCCCGGCGCCGACGCAGAGCGTCACGAGGCCGCGGCGACCGCCGGTCCGCTCCAGCTCGTCGAGCAGGGTGCCGAGGATCATGGCTCCGGTGGCGCCCAGCGGGTGGCCCAGTGCGATGGCCCCGCCATTGACGTTGACCTTCTCGTCGGGAACCTTCAGGTCGCGCTGCCACTTCATGACGACCGCCGCGAAGGCCTCGTTCAGTTCGAACAGGTCGATGTCGTCGACCTCCAGGCCCGCCGCCGCGAGCACCTTCCTGGTGGCGGGCGTCGGACCGGTGAGCATGATGGTGGGCTCGGCGCCGGTGACGGCCGTCGCTACGATCCGGGCGCGCGGGAGGAGCCCGAAGCGCTCGCCGATCTCCCGGCTGCCGATCAGGGTGAGCGCGGCGCCGTCGACGATGCCGGAGCTGTTGCCCGCGTGGTGGACGTGCTCGATCCGCTCCAGGTGGTGGTACTTCTGCAGCGCGACCGCGTCGAAACCGGCCGCTGCGCCGACACCGGCGAAGGCGGCCGGCAGCGCGGCGAGGCTCTCCACCGTGGTGCCGGGCCGGAGGTGCTCGTCGCGGTCGAGGAGCAGGACCCCGTTCATGTCCCGGACCGGTACGACCGACCTGCCGAAGCGCCCCTCGCGCCAGGCGGTCGCGGCCCGCTGCTGCGAGCGGGCCGCGTAGGCGTCGACGTCCTCGCGGGTGAAGCCCTCCAGCGTCGCGATCAGGTCGGCGCCGATGCCCTGGGGCACGAAGTACGCGTCGTAGGCGGTGGTGGGGTCCTGCGCGTAGGCGCCGCCGTCCGAGCCGATGGGAACGCGCGACATCGACTCGACGCCGCCTGCCAGGACGAGGCTCTCGTAGCCGGAGGCCACCTTCTGGGCGGCGAGGTTCACCGCCTCCAGACCAGAAGCGCAGAAACGGTTCACCTGAACACCGGCCACCGTGTGCGGCAGCCCCGCCACCAGCGAGGCGGTACGGGCGATGTCGCCGCCCTGCTCCCCGACCGGCGACACCACACCGAGCACGATGTCGTCGATCAGCTCCGGGGCGAGTGAGGGATTGCGCTCCTGGACCGCGTGGATCAGGCCCACGACCAGATCGACCGGCTTGGTGCCGTGCAGCGCTCCGCCGCGGTTCTTGCCGCGCGGCGTCCGCACGGCCTCGTAGATGTAGGCGTCGGACATGACGCTCCCTTTCCTGGGACGGGAAGGATCCGGACGGGCCCGGACCCCGGGGTGCTCGACGGGCGGGGACGCCCGGAGCGGAGGAACGGGCCCAGGCCCTGTCCGGAAAGCCTCGCCCGGGCGCGGGGCAGCCTTCCGGACAGCACCTAGAGGCCCAGGTCGCGGCCGACGATCTCTTTCATGATCTCGGTGGTGCCGCCGTAGACGGTGGTGATCCGCGAGTCGAGGTAGTCGTGCGCGATGCGGTACTCCAGCATGTAGCCGTAGGCGCCGTGGAGTTGCAGACAGCGCCCTACGATGTTCACGTACTGCTCGGTGGCCCAGAACTTCGCGGCGGCCGCGTCCACCGCGGTGAGCTCGCCCCGGGAGTGCCGGGCGAGCAGGTCGTCCAGGTGGGAACGGCCCACCCGGGCCGTCGTGACCATCTCGGCGAGTTCGAAGCGGGTGTTCTGGAAGGAGCCGATCGGCCGGCCGAACGCCCTGCGCTCCTTCACGTACTCCAGGGTCCGTTCGAGCACGCCCTCGATGGACGCCATCGCGTTGGCGGCGATCGAGATCCGCTCCTGGGGGAGGTTGCGCATCAGCGCGGCGAAGCCCGAACCCTCCTCGCCGAGGAGGTTGGCCGCGGGCACCCGCACGTCCTGGAAGAACAGCTCGCTGGTGTCCTGGGCGTGCAGACCGACCTTCTCCAGGTTGCGCCCCCGGCTGAAGCCGGGCCGGTCCGCCTCGACGACCAGCAGGCTGATCCCGCCGTGCCGGTCGGGACCTGTGCGCACGGCGGTGACGACGAGGTCGGCGTTCTGGCCGTTGGAGATGAAGACCTTGCTGCCGTTGACCACATACGCGTCGCCGTCGCGGACGGCGGTGGTGGCGATGCCGGCCAGATCGCTGCCGGTGCCGGGTTCGGTCATCGCCACGGCGACGATCAGCTCCCCGGAGGCGATACCGGGCAGCCACCGCGCCTTCTGCTCCTCGTCGGTCAGGTCGGTGAAGTAGGGCACGACGATGTCGTTGGAGAGCGTCACCCCGGCGAGCCCGTCGGACGCGGGGTGGCGGGAGAACTCCTCGCCGATCACGGAGTTGAAGCGGTAGTCGGTCACCCCGCCGCCGCCGTACTCCTCGGGGATGTTGAAGCCGAGGATGCCGGCGCGGGCGGCCTCCTCGAAGAGGGCGCGGTCGACCCGCCCCTCGGAGCGCCACCGCTCGGCGTGCGGGGCGGCGTGCTTGTCGGCGAAGGCGCGGGCCGTTTCCCGCAGGAGCTCGTGCTCGCCCTCGTAGAGCGCGCGGCGGCTGGAGATCACGTCGGTCATGAGGAGGACCCCTGTCTCGGAACGGGTGGTGAGGCGGGTGCGGAGCCGTGCTTCGGAGCGCGTCCGGGCCAGGGACGAGGAGAGGGGGGGGCGAGGGGGCGGTGCTGCCGGGCTCCGGGCAGGAGGACCGCCTTCAGCGTCAGGCCCGCCCGCTGGTCCGCCACCGCGCGCTCCACGTCGTCGAGGGCGTAGGTGGTCACCAGCCGGTCGAGGGGCAGCAGCCCGTCGCGGTGGCGCCGGATCAGCTCGGTTATGAGCAGCGCCGGTTCGGCGTCGCCCTCGACGCAGCCGAGCAGCCGCAACCCGCGCATCGTCAGGGACCGGACGTCGAGAGGTATCTCGGCGGGGCCGAGCCCGACGAGCGCGAGCGCGCCGCGCGGCCGGAGCAGGGAGAGCGCGCGGGCGATCGCCTCGGGCCGTCCCGTGGTGTCCAGGGCGTGGGTCACCGGGGGGATCGGTTCGTCCAGCGAGGCGACGGCCGTGGCACCGTATGCGGTGAGCAGCGCGCCACGGGCCTCGACCGGCTCCGCCACGACGACCTCGACGCCCTCGGAGAGCGCCGTGAGCGCCGCGGCGGCCCCCACACCGCCGGCGCCGACAACCAGGAGCCGGTCGAGGGGCCGGGGCCGCAGCACGTTGAGCACCGCGCCCGCGCCGGTCAGGAAGCCGCAGCCCAGGGGAGCGGCGACCTCCGGAGGCAGGTCCCCCACGGGGACGCAGGACCGGGCAGAGGCCAGGACCGCCGTGGCGAAGGACGACTGGCCGAAGAAGGAGCCGAACACGGGCTCGCCCCCGACGCGCAGGGTCGGTGAGCCGTCCCGTCGCCGTCCCGAACCGTTGAGCGTGGTCGAGCAGGCGCAGTACCCCGGGAAGCCGGACCGGCACGGGACGCACTCTCCGCAGGAGGCGAAGGAGATCACCACCCGGTCCCCGACCGCGAGTCCTTCCGCGCGGGGGCCCAGGCGCTCCACGGTGCCGCACCCCTCGTGCCCCAGCACGGCCGCCCGGCTCCCCAGCCGCTTCTGGGCGAGGAGGTCCGTATGGCACACCCCGACGGCCTCGACACGGACGAGGACCTCGTCGTCGCGCGGCTCGTCCAGCTCGGCCTCGACGAGTTCGCCGAGCGCGGAGCCGCGGGAGAGCAGGACGGAGACCTTCGTGCCGGCCCCGGCCCGGGGCGGGCGCCCGTGCACGGACACCGTGCCCGTCTCGTCCCTCACCGCACACGCAGCCGGCGGAGCAGGGCCAGCTGACCGTTGGTCCGGTGGACGAAGTCCTCGGCCGACTGCCCCGGGCCGGGGCCGAGCGGCATGAGGCGCTGCACGGCGACGGTCTGGCTCTCGGTGTACTTGAGGATGCCCTCGGCCCCGTGGCGGCGGCCGAGCCCGCTGTCGCCCAGGCCGCCCATGCCCGCCTCGACACTGCCGGCCGCGGCGGCGGCACCGTCGTTGATGTTGACGGCACCGGCGCGGAGCAGCCCCGCCATCCGGGCGGCCGTCCGGGTGTCCTTCGACCAGATCGATGCCGACAGGCCGTACGTGCCCTCGTTGGCCAGCTCGAGCGCCTCGTCGTCCGTCGCGTACGGGTACAGCGAGACGACCGGGCCGAACGTCTCCTGCCCCCAGACGGCCATGTCGGGGGTGACGCCCTCCAGGACCGTCGGGGCGTAGAACAGTGGGCCGATGGCGGGCAGGGCGTGCCCGCCCGTCAGCGCCTTCGCCCCCTTGGCGACGGCGTCGCCGACGTGCGCCTCGACCGCGGCGAGCCGCGCAGGGGAGACCAGGCATCCGAGGTCGGCGGCGTAGTCGTAGGACGGCCCCGGCCGCAGGGCCTCCGTCGCCCGGACGAGCCGTTCGCGGAAGGCGTCGTAGACCTCCTCGTGCACGTAGACGCGCTCGATGTGGATGCACATCTGCCCGGTGTTCGCGAAGGCGGCGGTGACCGTGCCGGCCACCGCCGCCGCGAGGTCGGCGTCCGCGCGCACGATGAGCGGGTTCTTGCCCCCGAGTTCGAGGGAAGAGCCGATCAGCCGCCGGGCGGCGCGCTCCGCGACGCCGCGTCCGGTCGCGGTCGACCCGGTGAAGCAGACGAAGTCGACGGAGTCGACCAGGGCGGTGCCCACCACCGCCCCGTCGCCGGCCACCACCCGCCACACTCCGGGGGGCAGTCCCGCCTCGTCCAGCAGCGCCCGGGTCCACAGCACGGTCAGCGCGGTCTGTTCGTCCGCCTTGGAGACGACGGCATTGCCGGCCAGCAGGGCCGGGAGCACGTCACCGACGCCCAGGTAGAGGGGGTAGTTCCAGGGGGAGACGACGCCGACCACGCCCTTCGGCACCCGCGTCTCCCTGACCCTGGTCAGGCCGGGCACCATTCCGCGTACACGGCGGGGGGAAAGGTACCGGGCGGCGCGGCGTGCGTAGTGCCGGGCGAGGGTCGCGACCTGTGCCACCTCCTGCCAGGCGTGGTAGCGGGCCTTGCCGGTCTCCCACTGGATCAGGTCGAGCACCTGGTCCTGCCGGGCGAGCAGCAGGTCGTGGAAGGCGAGCACGATCTCGCCGCGGCGGGCGAGCGGCAGCCGTGCCCACTCCCGCTGGGCCGTGCGGGCCTCGGCGACCGCGCCGACGACGTCCGCCGGGGCGCAGACGGGAACGGGCGCGACGGGGGAGAGGTCGAACGGCGCGAGCGCGACCACCGGACGTGCGGTGTCCCGATCGGGGCGCGCCGCGTCCCGGTGTACCCACGCGCACCATTCCCCGATCAGCTGGTCGGTCACCCAGGAGGGGCGAGGGCCGGCCGCCACCGGCGGCGGGGGTTCTTCGGTCTGTTCCTTCTCCGTGCGCATGGGGCTCCTTGAGGTGCCGACGGACGCGGGGCGGGGCGGACGTGACGGGCTTTGCCCATCCGTGGGGCCCCGGCAGGGACGCGGACTGCGCCGACATGCCTGGAGAGCAGGGGTCTCGCCGACGGCCGAACGCATCGTCATGTTAATCAAAAATCACATCGGAGAACAAGCTTGCCGACGCGGCACGGCTTCTGCTCGTAGCCTGTTCGGCAGGGTGCTTCACCCGCCGAGGGGGCTGGCAAGTGAATGGAAAATCTCGCGTGGACATGGCTCCTCTCGATCGGCGCCCCCCGAGTCGCGCGAGCATGGCGCACGTGCCCGCCCCTGGTGGCCGACGCGCCGGGCGGTCCGTCGACCCCTTCGGGCCCGCGCGGCCGCGGCCGACGGCGTGGATCGGTTCGGTGCGTTCGCCGCCGACGCGGAGGCGGGCGGCGAATCGCCTCCGCCCCTCCCGGCGGCGCCCGGCACGACCAAGGCGTCCCGATGTGATTTCCGGTTAACAAAAACCTTCCTGGGCCGCTACTTTTCATGCATAGTGGCCGCAGGATCCACCTCTGTCCGCCTGGAATCCGAGGAGTGGCATGTCCCCCGGTACGGCTCCCGCATGGTCCTTCCGGCACCACTGGATGGCCCAGGCGGCCACACACGCCATGGTGCGCCCCGACAAGCCCGCACTGCGATACGCGGGGGCCACCACGACCTGGGCCCAACTGTCGGAGCGCTCCCTCCGGCTCGCCGCCGCGCTCGCCGACCGGGGCGTACGGTCCGGTGACCGGGTGGCCGTGCTCACCCTCAACCACCCTTGGTTCGTGGAGAGCGTCTTCGCGGTGAACAGCCTGGGCGCCGTGGCCGTCCCGCTCAGCTTCCGGCTCGCGCCCCCGGAGCTCGGATACATACTGGACGACTGCACCCCCGCCGCCGCCGTGGTCGACGCCCGGCTCCTCCCGCTGTTCCGGGCGGCCCCGCCCGCCGCCTCCGTCACCACGGTGATCGCCATCGGCGAACCGGAAGCGCCCGGGGGAGGGGCCGGCGAGGAGATCGGGTACGAGGACCTCCTGGCCGCGTACGAGCCGATGGAACTCCCCGACGTCAGCGAGGAGTCCATCGCGCTCATCATGTACACCTCGGGTACCACCGGGCGCCCCAAGGGCGTGATGCTTTCCCATCGCAACATGCAGGTGCAGGCCATCACCTGCATCCGGGCGATGGACATGTCCGACGACTCCGACGTCAGTTTCCTCACGGCCCCGTTCTTCCACATCGCCGGCCTGGGCTCGATCGTCGCCGCCTTCCTCCTCGGTGGCACGGTGGTGATCCACCCGCTCGGCGCCTTCGACCCGAAGGCCGTCCTCGATGCCTACGAACGCGAGGGGGCCACCATCGTCTTCAACGTGCCCCAGCAGTGGGACCTGATCTGCGCCCAGCCCGACATCGACAAGCGGGATCTCAAGCTGCGCGTCATCAGCTGGGGCGCGGCCCCGGCCACCGACACGACCCTGAGGGCCATGGAGCGGAGCTTCCCCGCCGCGCTCAACGTCGCGGTCTTCGGCCAGACGGAGACCTCGCCCATCACCTGCGTCCTGCGTGGCGAGGACTCCCTGCGCAAGCTGGGCTCGGTCGGCCGGCCGATTCCGAACGTCCAGTACCGCATCGTCGACGACTCCATGAACGACGTGCCGAACGGCGAGGTCGGCGAGATCGTCTACCGCGGCCCGACGGTCACCCAGGGCTACTGGAACAAGGCCGAGGAGACCGAAGACGCCTTCCGCGGCGGCTGGTTCCACTCCGGGGACCTGGTCCGGCAGGACGCGGAGGGGTTCATCTGGGTGGTCGACCGCAAGAAGGACATGATCATCAGCGGTGGGGAGAACATCTACTGCGCCGAACTGGAGAACCTCATCGCCGAGCACCCCTCGGTGCGCGAGGTGGCGGTGGTCGGAAGGCCCGACGAGCGCTGGGGCCAGATCCCCGTCGCGTTCGTCGCGGTCGTCCCGGAGGCGGACCTGTCGCTTCCCGCACTGCTCGGCTTCCTCGACGGGAAGCTCGCCTCCTTCAAGATGCCCAAGGACCTCATGACGCTTCCCCAGCTCCCCCGCAACGCCGGCGGAAAGGTCGCCAAGGGCGCCCTGCGCGCCCTCGCCGAAACCCCTCGGCCGACCGAGGCGCCCTGACGGCCTCGCGCAGCGGTGGCGGCGCTCGCGCGCGAAGCCGTTGGGCCGAGGACGCGCGGCGCCCGCACTACGGGCAGGGCCGGCCGTCGAGAAGCGGCGGGCGCCGGTCGGCGGAGGTCACCCCGGCCAGGTGGACACCGCGGCCTCGGGGCAAAGGGCGCACCCGCCCCGGCCGTCACTCTGGACCGAACGAGGTCTCCTCGGCGGCGACCGTCGGCCTGCCCGCGTGGAGCTGGCGGATTGCCTGTTCGAGGTCGGTGGGCGGGGCGGCGGTCGTTCATGCAGGGGCATGCGGTCGTTGTGGCTCGCTCGGACTGGGGTGCCGTCGGGCGGGGGACGATCAGCGCCGAGGAGTTGGCCGCCCCCGCGGAACCGGCCGTCCAGCCGGATCACAGCGCGGAGGCCCGCCGAATCCTCACGGACCTCGCGGCCTCGGCCGGTCGACAGTGGTCCGTACGCCGGCGGGCGCGGGCTGTCGAAGGCACGGAGCACGGCCGGGTGCTGGCCGCTCTGGACGGGATCCTGGCGGAGTCTTGGTTGCCCTCAGGAGACCTGCAATGGGTGGTCGAGGACGAGGAAGGCGGCCGACAGCTGGTTCTGGCCTCCGACGGCACATCGGTCTGGACCGATGCCGAACGCCGCAGCCGGCACAAGGGAAGGCGCTGGGAGGCATCCGTGCCCCGGGTCGCCCGGATCGCCGTCGACACGGGGCAGGTGCTGGAGACCCTGAGCCCCGGCGTGTTCACGGTTCTCGTCGCAGGCGGCCAGAGGACGATCCTGAGGCCGTTGGACGGCCGCCGTAAGCACCCCGAACGGCTGATGATGTTCGACCTCGACGGTCCGGCGGACGGTCCGGAGGCCGGCCACTTCGACCTGTTCGATCACCCGTTCGCCGTCCGTCGCGCCAGCCGCCCGTACGTCCTGGTCGGCACCGACCCGGACAAGCCGCATAGGGACAAGTGGGTCACCACCCTGGACCCCGATGGGACGTTGCGGCGGCTCTTCCCCCGCTCCTGGGCACCGGCAGGACATCATTTCGGGGGCCCCGCAGCCGAAATCGGGCGGTCCCCGGTCTATGCCGGCGCCGTCCATCACGGCCACGGACTCCAACCCGGTGGCGCCTACGCAGTGCGGCGATCCCTGAACGGCTCAGTACGGTGGCAACACCGCACCGATCATCCCGCCACCGCCCTCGACACCGACGGGCACACCGTCTACGTGGCCTACAATTCCGGCGCCCTGACAGCACTGGACGCCGACGACGGCTCGGTGCGATGCCACACCGAACTTGAGGTTGACGGAGCACCGGCCACCGCACTGTCCCTCGCTGTGGCGCCCCGAGGGCACTTGCTCATTGGGACCGTCGACGGCCGGATCCTGGAGTGCCCGCCTCGGCCGTGATCCGAGAGCGAAGCCTTGTTCTTCGCTGTTCGCATGTCCCACGAGGCGATGCCTCCTGTTCGTGGGCTTGATCCGCGCCGGCGCGGTGGCCGCTCGGTCGGTCAGATCGCCGAGGACTTCGACCTGGCCGAGACCGCGGTGCGGCTGTGGGCCGGCCGGGCCGGGCCAGCGCGGGTGAACGCGATGGTCTGAACAGCAGTGGGCGCGAGGAGTTGGCCGCGCTGCGGCGGGAGAACCGCCGGCTGCGGGAGGACGTGGAGATCCTCAAGCGGGCCACGGCTTTCTTCGCGAAGGAGACCCGGTGACGGCGCACCCGTTCATCGAGGCGGAGAAGCGAGACGGTCACCACGTCAAGCGCGCGTGTGAACTGCTGCAGGCCTCCCGAACCGCCTTCTGCGCCCGCCGCACCGGCAAACCCGGTCCGCGGGCGGCCCGTGACGCCGGGCTGGCCGAGAAGATCGCCGAAGTTCACGAACGGTCCCGCGGAACATATGGGGCCCCGCGACCCCACTCCCGACCCGGACGGCCTCGATGCCCGCTGGTGCGGCGACATCACCTACGTTGCGACCGGCGAGGGCTGGCTCTATCTGGCCACCGTCATCGACATCGCCTCCCGCCGGGTAGTCGGGTGGGCGACGGCCGATCACCCGCGAACCGATCCGGTCGCCGACGCCCTCACCGCGGCCTGCCGACAGCGTCGTCCCTCTCGACCCGCGATCTTCGACTTCATCGAGGGCTGGTACAGCTTGCACCGACTGCACAGCAGCCCCGGTTACCGCAGTCCCGCCGACTGTGAGACCGCACTCACAGCCTGACCGCCACACCGATGGTGTCCGTCAAAGCGGAACAAGCTCAGGCCGTCTTCCTCATCCGGTGTCGGCCCGTTCACGGCATGAGGATCCTGCCGCCCGGCCGGGCCATCCGCAACAGCCCCCGGGGCCGCTCGTGACGGTGACGCGGCTCGTGATGCCCTGCGCGCAGTTGTGGCTGGATGGTGTCGGTAGCCTGGCGGGCGCCGAGCGCGGGTGTGATGAGCAGTGCCGAGGTCGGCTGTGGTTCGGTGAAGGCGCATCGGGGGGCTGGAAGCTATGACCTTGCAGGATGGTGATCCGCGTTCCATCGGCGGCTATGTGCTGGAGGGCCGGCTCGGAGCGGGGGGGGCATGGGCGTGGTCTGTCGGGCCCGCTCGCTGTCCGGCCGGCAGGTGGCCGTGAAGGTGATCAGGCCCGAGCTGGCTCAGGACGCGGGGTTCCGGGACCGCTTCCGGCGCGAGGTGGCCGCTGCGCGGCAAGTGAGCGGGGCGTTCACCGCGCCGGTGGTGGACGCCGATGCCGATGCTTCCATGCCGTGGCTGGCGACGCTGTACGTGCCTGGCCGCTCACTGGCCTAACGCATCGCAGAGCAGGGACCGCTGGCGGCGGGTGAGGTGCTGCGGTTGGCGGCCGGCCTGTCGGAAGCGCTGTTGGACATCCACCGCGCCGGGCTGGTCCACCGTGATCTGAAGCCCGGCAACGTCCTGCTTGCAGACGACGGCCCGCGTGTCATCGACTTCGGCATTTCGCGGGCCGGCGATGGGACCCGGCTGACGCAGACGGGGACCGTCGTGGGCACGCCGCCGTTCATGGCGCCGGAGCAGTTCACCGGTACGGTGGTGGGGCCGGCAGCGGATGTGTTCTCCCTCGGGTCGGTTCTTGTCCATGCGGCCACGGGACACGGCCCGTTCGACGGCGACAGCGCGCACGCGATCGGTTTTCGCGTGGTCTATGAGGAACCGGACCTGACCGCGCTGCCGGACGAACTGCACCCGCTGGTGACCGCCTGTCTCACCAAGGACCCGGAACAGCGCCCGACCGTTGACCAGCTCCTGCGGACCCTGGGCGCGGACGGGCCCCTTCCCGCCACGCCTCCGACGCTGCCGTCTCCGCCTGACGTGCCACCGGCCGGGTTCGGACCGCCGCTGCCGGTGACGGGTACCTCCGCCGATGCGCGTCGCCCCGCCTGGCCGGCGCGCCGCCCGTGGTCATCGCTGCTGCGGCCGCCCTGGCTGCCGTGGCCGTCACCGTGCCCGTGGTGGTCAGCCGCATGGGGGACGAGGGCAAGGAGCCCGGTCCCGGCAGCAGTCCGTCCCTGAGGGCGAGCGTGTCACAGGGTGGGGGAGGGCAGCCGAATTCCTCCTGCGCGGACCGGTCGGGGATGACGCGCGGTGCCGGTTCCCAGACTCAGCAGATGGCTGTCAACGCGTGGATCCGGGACTACACCACAGCCTGCCCGCAGCACAACATCACCTACGAAGGCGGTGGGTCCGGGTTCGGCTACATGGACTTCAAGGGCGAACGGGCCGACTTCGCCGTCCTCAACGAGCCCATGACCGCGTCCGAATCCACCTGGGTCGACAGGAGGTGCGGTGACGGCGGAGCCCTGCAGCTCCCGGTCATGGCCATGCCCGTGGCGCTCGTGTTTCACCTGGAGGGCATCAACTCCCTCACGCTCAGCGGCAAGACCGTCGCCAAGATGTACAGGGGCGAGATCACGCGTTGGAACGACCCGTAGATACGGGCTCTCAACCCCGACGTGACCTTGCCCGATCGGAAGATCACACTGTTCCACCATCACGGCCAGTCCGAGTCCACTCGGACGCTCACCGAGTACCTCGCCGTTGCCGCACCCGACTACTGGCCCTACACGCCCAGCATCTCCATGCCTGAGCCGAAGAGCGAGGCCGTCCCGGACGAGGACGTCGCCGACAAGGTCACCGCGACCGACGGCCCGCTCGCCTACGCGCCCATGGACGTGGTGAAGAACGCGAAGCTGGCCCCCGCGTCGCTGGACACCGGCGCCGACGAACCGGTCTTCCCCGACACCCAATCCCTCACCGACGGCGCCGCGACCGCCGACGTGCTCGATCCCGCCCGCAGGGACATGGCCATGAAGGCCGACTACAACACCACCGCCGACAACGCCTACCCGATCTTCCGGTTCGGCTACGCCGTCGTGTGCGCCAAGCACAGTGCCACGACCACCCCGGACGTCCGCCCCTTCCTGAACCACGTTCTCAGCGAGAAGGGCCAGAAGACAGCGGCGGAACTCGGCTACGGACCGCTCCCGGAATCCCTCAGCCAAAAGGGCCTCGACCTCCTGAACCGCCGACGCTGACCTGGTCACTCCGGCGCTTTCCCGCGTCACAACGACGTCGCGGCGCTTCCGGCACGCATCGGACCTCCAGCCGCGGACGGGATCGCGACCCGGAGCGTGGGCCGCCCGGCGCCTGTCGCGCAGGCACGCACCACGGCCGAGAAGGCCAGACGATCCGGACCGAGCAAGCACCTGGGGACGCGGACCCGGCGCGAGGGGGCCTGCGCGCTGTGCGTGCGGGGGCTCCGGGGGAGAACGGCCATCGGCCCACAGGCCGATGTGGTCCCGGCCGATCCGGCCAGGAGGCCGATCCGGGGTGCCACCCGGGTGGCGCATCGTCATGCCATGTCCATGAACACCAACTTTTCCACCACCGCGCGTCCTGCGGTCCCAGAAGCCAGCGGCCCCCAGCAGGCCCGCGAGGGCCGCCGCATCACCGTGCTCGACGCGCTGCGCGGCTTCGCCCTGTGCGGCATCCTCCTGGTGAACGTCAACCAGATCGCGCCGATGGACCCGGTGTCCTCTGCGCCGTCCGAACCCGTTCAGTGGTACGCCGTGCCGGAGTACCTGGAGCTGTTCGTCCAGCATCGCTTCTTCCCGGTCTTCTCCTTCCTCTTCGGCCTCAGCTTCGCGATCTTCCTGGACAGCGCTGCCCGGCGTTCGGCCCGCCCCCGGCTCCTCCTGGTGCGCCGGCTGATCGCCCTCGGGCTGCTCGGCGCCGCCCACCAGCTTCTCCACCCCGGTGAGGCGCTGCTGCCGTACGCGATCGTCGGACTCGTCATCCTGCTCCCAGCCTCCTGGCTGCCGACCTGGCTCGTGCTGACCGGCGGCCTGCTGGGGACCGTCGCGTCGGTCACCGTCGTCGGCGGTGGCCTGGTCAGCATCCCGGGCCTGTTCCTGCTCGGCCTGGCGCTCGCGCGCCTCGGCATCGCCAGCACTCTGGACCGTCGTACCGGCCAACTGGCCGTCGTCCTGGCCCTTGCCGTCCCCGCGGCGGCCGCCGGGATCTGGTGGCAGCACACCTATCCGATGGCCGGGCCCTACGCCACCCGTATCGCTGCCGGAGCGGGACTCCTCGGCGCCGTCGCCTACTCCACCGCCCTGGTGCTGTTGCTGCTGCGTACCCCGTTGGGCCGCCCGCTGTCGGCGGTGCTCGAACCGCTCGGCAGGATGGCGCTGACGAACTACCTCACGGCCACGCTCGCCGTCGTCGCCGCGGCCCCCGCACTCGGCCTGGCGGAATCCTCGCACTGGGACAGGGCCATGGTGCTGGCGGTGACGATCCTCGCGGTCCAGTCCGTCTTCAGCCGCTGGTGGCTGAGCCGGTTCCGCTACGGACCACTGGAGTGGGGTCTGCGTTGCGTCACGTGGTGGAACGTGATGCCGCTCGCCCGCCGATCCTGACCGTGGGGCACCGCGCACGTCCTCAGGGCAGTGGGGGGAGCACCGGGCAGCAGCGCGGGTTGCGGAAGCGGATGTGCGCCGGTCCCGGTCCCGGTGCCGGTGGGCAAGGAGGGGCGGCGGCCCGGGGGAGCTGTCCGGCGGTCGCTTCGTCGGCGAAGGTCACGTCACCTGCGGGCCCCGGCCTGCGCCTGTGCGACAGGCACCCGCTGTGCCTCCCGATCACGAGCTGTCTGGACCGCCGTGCGAGGCGGCATGCCGCCCGGCTTCGGTGGCAGGGACACGTTCTCGTCGGGGGGGCAGCTCCGGCAGCAGCTGACCGGACTGGAAGCCGAAGCCGAAGCCGAAGCCGAAGCGGTGCGGCGCAGCCTCGCTGCGCCGCACCGGCTCGTCCAGCTGCTCCACCCCGCTCCCCGGCCGGCGGCACCGGGCCCTCATCGGGTCGTTCGACGCCGGCCGGGCAGTGCAGCAAGTGGACCTGCCCGACCCGGAGGGGCCCATGACCGCCGGCGGCCGGCTCGCCGGTACGGAAACGTCGACGCGAGCCGGCGCGCGGGTCAGGCCGAAGGACTTCACCCGGCCGACCCCCGACCAGGGCAGGGGGACACGACGGTCTTGCCGAACGGGCCCATCGGACCGCCCGCGCGGCGACGTGGGCGGCCAGACCGGGACCCTGCCCGGCCGGAAAGACGTGGATCCGCATGCCGTCGACGACCCCGCCGCGCCGCCACCTGCTCCGTCGGTCACGGCGCCGGTGCCGAGCAGCCGATATCGGCCCGCAGGCCGACCCGCTCCTCAGCCGTACCTCTTTAGGCTTCAGCATGTGGAACCCGATACTCTCCTCTCCCCGGCCGTCCGGCGCCTGCTGACCTGCATGCTCGTCACCGGCCTTGCCCTGCTGTGGCTGTTCGATCTCGTAAGCCTGAGCAGCGCCTCCGACAAGATTTGGCCGAGCCGGCTGTTCCTGCTGTCCTTCGGCACGCTCACCGCCCTGGCCCTGCTCCTGCCCGACCGGCGCCCAGGCCTCGGGATCCGGGCCGGCGTCGCGGCCGGGGGCTCACTGGTGCTCACCGCGATGCAGCTGCGCCTCTCCCCGCTGGAGACCACCTGGGGTCTGCTGGAGACCGTGGCGCTGCTCGGCATACTCGTGCGCACCACGCGCCGGATGCGGCGGCCTGTCGCTGCCGTGGCCCTGTCGGCCGCACTGGGCGTCGCGGTGATCGCCCTGCCGCTGCGCGTGGGCACGGGCTACGACGTCGTCACGTTCTCCTTCATCCTGACCTTCGCCGTCGGCGGGACCGTGGGCCTGGGCTGCTACCTGCGCCTGCAGGACGCGCGCCGGGTTCGGGCCATGGACGCCGTACGCCAGAACGAGCGCACGGAACTCGCCCGCGATCTGCACGACTTCGTCGCCCACCACGTCACCGGGATCATCGTGCACGCCAACGCCGGGCTGATGATCCAGGAGACCTCGCCGGAGCAGATCAAGCCACTGCTGGAGGGCATCTCGCGAGCCGGCTCGGAGACCCTGGACTCCATGCGCCGACTGGTGCGGGTGTTGCGCGAGGAAGACCACCACGGTGCACGCCCCGCGGAGATGCTGACCGAAATCGAGCGATTGGTCTCCGCGTTCGCCGAGGACGGCACCGAGGCGCGGCTGGACGTCGAGGACCCGGTGCGCGCGGTCCGGCTGGCTCCCGAGGTGGAGACCTCCGTCCACCGTGTGGTGCAGGAGGCGCTGACGAACGTACGCCGCCATGCCCCCGGTGCGGACGTGACCGTCCGCCTCGGTCTCGACCGGCGCACGAGCGGCGACCTGCTGCGGGTGGAGGTGCCCAACACGGCCCCGGCGGTACGCTCCGCCCTCCCGACCGGCGGCCGGGGCGGCTTCGGCCTGGTCGGGCTGCGCGAGCGCGTGGAGGCCGTCGAAGGCGCCCTCACCAGCGGCCGGACTCCGGACGGCGGCTGGTGCGTGACCGCCACCTTCCCGGTTCTGGACGCTGTGGCATGATCCCCGAATGAGCGGCACGAACGGGACAATCGACGACGTCGGCGAATCGAGGGGTACGGCCCGGACACGGGTGTTGATCGCGGACGACCAGGAGATGGTCCGCACCGGCTTCCGGCTGATCCTGGGCACCCAGCCCGACCTGGAGGTCATCGGGGAGGCCGCGGACGGCGCCGAGTGCGTCGAACTCGCCCGCCGGCTGCGCCCGGACGTGTGCCTCGTCGACATCCGCATGCCCAGGCTGGACGGCCTGGAGGTCACCCGTGCCCTGGCCGGGCCGGGCGTCACCGACCCGCTGCGCGTCGTCGTGGTGACCACCTTCGACCAGGACGACTACGCCTACACCGCCCTGCGCAACGGCGCCTGCGGCTTCCTCCTCAAGGACGCCGCCTCCAACCTGTTGATCGAGGCTGTGCGCTCCGCAGCCCGCGGCGACGCCCTGGTCTCTCCCGCCGTCACCGTCCGGCTGCTCAAACACCTCGCGCGACATCAGCCGGCCCCCGCCGCATCCAGTCCGCTCTCCGCGCGGGAACTCGACGTCGTACGCCTGCTGTCGGTCGGCCGCACCAACCAGGAGATCTGCGACGAGCTGTACCTGTCCCTGGGCACCGTCAAGACCCACTTGGCCAACATCAAGGACAAACTGGGCGTTCGCAACCGTGTCGAGATCGCCGCCTGGGCCTGGGACACCGGCACCGTACGCGAACGCCAGGCCCCGCCCGCCTGAGGCTTCCCCGGGGGCGGCCCGCTACCGGCCGACAGGCCGGAACGGCGCCACCTTCCGACGGTCACTCTCCTGGCGATCCGGGATCCTGGCAGACTGGTGGACATCGACATACGTGGAGGCAGCATCAGATCCACCTCCGCACCGGGAACGCCCAAACGGCCCTGAACCTGGCCCGCCGGCTCCCCACGGCCGGCCTCACCGGCCGCGCCCTCGCGCTGCGCGCACCTGCTGGCGGACGACATCCCCTCGGCGATCTCCCTCATCCGTGAAACGGCCCTTTACACGGGGTGTCAGCGCATGGCGACCGCGAGCCGCCGCCCGCGCCGGCCGCTGCGGCAGATGCCCCTCATCAACGGCGAACCCGAAGAACTGATGCAGCAGCCCGGACTCCTTGCCCCAGGCCGACGCGCCGATGGGTCGTTCCTGCAACAGAGTCCGGACCTTCTTGAACGCCACCAGATCCGACTCAGTGGCCGCCAGAACATCGCGGCCGCGGCCCTCCTGGTGCCCGGCGAATCGGGCCATGATCCGTTCGTAGCCCTTGAGCGTGGATCGGGCCAGATCCGCGTACGACATGTTCCGGGCCCACGAGCACAACGGCTCGACCGGCATCATCGTCCCTTCGTCCAGGTAGATCGGGGCCCCGTCTGAGATCGAGCGTAAAGGATGCTGCCGCGTACCCGGATGTATCGCCGCACACCCTCTATGACTGGCGGCATCGACGACAGGGGCCATCCAGTTTTCGCACGGGCCCTTGTAGTCGTGCCATGTACCGACGGGCAGCCCTCGATGTCTGGATCCATGAGCAGGAATGCGCAGACTCTCGCTCCGACCCTGCTCTGGACCCGCTGGGTGTGGCTCCACAGCGCCACAGTAACTCCGGCGTTTGAAAACCTGGCGTTACCAGACGGCATTCGCCTTCTTTTTGAAGGGTATTTGTTTGACCAGGTATGTCGAGGATCGCTGGCTCAAGAAGAAGGATCCGGCCACCGGGAGAAGGGGCAGGGCCGCTCGCTGTGGTAAGGGAAACCGGTACGAGGTCGCCGAGATATCTGGGGTGCGAGACCGATCCTTTGATGTGCTGGAGGACGCCAAGGCGCGGCTTCGCCGGGCGGCCACGGACGAGGAGCGAGGCGAGTTCGTAGACCCGCGCGACGGGTCCATCACGTTGGCCGACTGCACCGCGACGCACTGGGCACCGGGGCGAGGGGTGCCCCGAAAACCCGGGACGGTCAGGAGCGTAGGCGGCGTCTCCATGTCGTCCCGCACCTGGGACAGCTTCCGCTCCGGAGCATCGCCGCAACCGATCTCCGTTCTTTCACGACCAAGCTGGAATCGGCAATTTCGTCAGTCAACTACCAGTGTGGCATCCTGCCCGAACTTTCCTCCGTATTGGAAGCGGTCGTCGGCGACAATCCCTTGCGCGCAACCCTATTCATGCGAAATCTGTGCGGTGGCTCAAGTCGCCACGAGAGCGACGCGTGGTCGATGGACACGGCACTGCGAGTCCGCGATGCCATCAACGAGCGGAACAGGATCGCCGTCGTGGTCGGCCTGGGGTGCGGACTCCGCCGGGGTGAGGTGTTCGGACTGAGTCCGGAGGGCATCGACTGCGAACGCGGCATGCTTCACGTCCGGCGCCAAGTGCGGGCGATCCGCGGGAGGCTGTACTTCGCCCCGCCGAAGGGGAAGAGGATCCGCGCGGTGGATATGCCCCCTCGGTGGCCGAGGAACTCAAGCGTCACATCGAAGCGTTCCCGCCGGTGGAGGTGGAGCTGCCGTGGGAAGGCCGGAGGGGGAGAGGGAAAAGTTCTCCTCGCCGCTCACCACGCGCTTCGGCAACGCCGTCGCGGTGAACACACGGAACACCTACACCTGGAAGCCGGCGTTGGCCAAGGCGGGCGTCGTTCCGCCGCGTGCCGAGGGGGCGAAAGCCTGACAGTGGGCGGCGGCCCCGAAGGACGGCTTCCATGTGCTTCGGCCCACCTGCGCCTCGATCATGTCGGAAGCCGGAGGGTCCGTCGTGACCTTGGCGCGGCGGCTCGGACACTCCTCGCCGACGATCACTCTCGGTTACTATGCTCACTTCATGCCGGAGGCCGGCAGCAAGGGGCGCGGCACCATCGACGGTCTGCTTGGGGAGCGCGGGGCATCGGCTTGCTGGCCGAAACTCTCCAGTTTCTCCCCAGCGCTGTTGAGCTGTGATTCCTGCCTCTACGCTCCGGAGAAGCCTTCCGCGGATTGCAAGGTTGAAGAGATGGGTGGCCTGGGAAAGTGTTGGAAGAGGTCGTAGCGACCCGCTATGTCACGCCCCTGCGTGAAGGCGGCTCGCTCCCCGGGATCGTCGAGGCCGACGACCTCGGCACGTATGTCGTGAAGTTCACCGGCGCGGGCCAGGGGCGCAAGACCCTGGTCGCCGAGGTCGTCTGCGGGCAGCTCGCCCGCCGGCTCGGGCTGCGGGTGCCGGAACTCGTCGGCGTCCAGCTCGATCCGGTCATCGGGCTCTCCGAACCCGACCAGGAGGTGCAGGAGCTGCTCAAGGCGAGCGGCGGGCTCAACCTGGGCATGGACTTCCTGCCGGGTTCGCTGGGCTTCGATCCGCTGGCATACGAGGTGGACTCCGCCGAGGCGGGCCGGGTCGTCTGGTTCGATGCGGTGATCAACAACGTCGACCGGTCCTGGCGGAACCCGAACATGCTCGTCTGGCACGGCGACCTGTGGCTCATCGACCACGGCGCCACCATGATCTGGCACCACAACTGGCCGGGTGCCGCCGCCTCCGCCGCGAAGGCGTACGACGCCTCCGACCACGCGCTCGCCCCCTTCGGCCCGGACATCGCCACTGCCGCGGCCGAACTCGCGCCGCTCGTCACCCGCGAACTCCTCGAAGAGGTCACCGCCGACGTGCCCGACGCGTGGCTCGTCGACGAGCCCGGCTTCACCGGTCCGGAGGAGGTGCGCGCCGCCTACGTCGAGGCGCTGCTGCCCCGCGCCGCGACCATCCACGAGCGGATCACGCTCGGGCCGCGCACCGAGAGCCGCCCGCAGCGGCCGCCCGGCTGGCTCGCCGAACGCCTCGTACCCCGGCCGCACCCCACCGAGAAGGACAGCACCACGTGAGCGACCGCGACGTCTTCGAGTACGCGCTGCTGCGCGTGGTGCCGCGGGTCGAACGCGGCGAGTGCTTCAACGCGGGCGTGGTCGTCTACTGCCGCGCCCGTTCCTTCGTGGCCGCCCGTACGCACCTGGACGAGGCCAAACTGGCCGTGCTCGACCCGGCGGCCGACGTGACCGGCGTCCGGGCCGCGCTGCGCGCGGTCGAGGGGGTCTGCCTGGGCGGGGACGCCGCCGGCCAGGCCGGGAGCGACGACGCGGGGCGCCGTTTCCGCTGGCTGATCGCGCCGCGCTCCACGGTCGTGCAGCCGGGGCCCGTGCACACGGGCCTCACCGCCGATCCCGAGGCCGAGGTGGAACGCCTGCTCGGTCTGCTGGTGCGCTGAGCGCCCGCCCCGGGCCGGGAGTGGCCAGGTGCACCCGGTGGGCCGTTGACACCGGGTGCCAGGGCTTCTAGCGTCTCGTCTGCGGACGATACTAAGCGGTCGCTCATGTGCGGGACGCAGGAGCGGACGTCCGGGCCCGGCCGCCACCAGGGACGATCCAAGGGCGAGGAGAACCAAGCATGTCCACCACCGAGCAGCGCGTAGCCGTCGTCACGGGCGCCGCGCGGGGCATCGGCGCGGCCACCGCGCTCCGCCTCGCGGCCGAGGGCCGCGCCGTCGCCGTACTCGACCTCGACGAGGCGGCCTGCAAGGACACCGTCGAGAAGATCACCGCCGCGGGCGGCACCGCCCTCGCGGTCGGCTGCGACGTCTCCGACGGCGCCCAGGTGGAGGCCGCCGTCGCGCGCGTCGCCGCCGAGCTGGGAGCGCCCACGATCCTCGTCAACAACGCGGGCGTGCTCCGTGACAACCTGCTCTTCAAGATGTCCGAGTCGGACTGGGACCTCGTCATGAACGTGCACCTGAAGGGTGCCTTCCTGATGGCGAAGGCGTGCCAGAAGCACATGGTGGACGCGGGCTTCGGCCGGATCGTCTCCCTCTCCTCCTCCTCGGCGCTCGGCAACCGGGGCCAGGCCAACTACTCGGCCGTCAAGGCCGGTCTGCAGGGCTTCACCAAGACCCTCGCCAAGGAGCTCGGCAAGTTCGGCATCACCGCCAACGCCGTCGCCCCGGGCTTCATCGTCACCGAGATGACCGCGCAGACCGCCGAGCGCGTCGGCATGGGCTTCGAGGAGTTCCAGGCCGCCGCCGCCACCATGATCCCGGTGCAGCGGGTCGGCCGTCCCGAGGACGTCGCCAACGCCATCGCGTTCTTCACGGGCGACGACGCCGGCTTCGTCTCCGGGCAGGTCATGTACGTGGCCGGCGGCCCGCTCAACTGACGGCCGGCCGGAACAGGAGGAGGAGAGCGTGAGCACACGGGAACGGCCGGAGCTGTCCGGCAGGGTCGCCCTCGTCACCGGGGCGAGCCGGGGCATCGGCTACGGCATCGCCGAGGCGCTGGTCGCCCGCGGCGACCGGGTCGTCATCACCGGGCGCGGCGAGGAGGCGCTCAAGGAGGCCGTCGAACGGCTCGGCGCGGACCGGGTGATCGGCGTCCCCGGCAAGGCCCACGACGACGCCCACCGGGCCGCCGCGGTCGAGGCGGCCATGGACGGCTTCGGCCGGCTGGACTTCCTCGTCAACAACGCGGGGACGAACCCGGTCTTCGGCCCCCTCGCGGACCTCGACCTCGACGTGGCCCGCAAGGTCTTCGAGGTCAACGTCCTCTCCGCGCTCGGTTTCGCGCAGCGGAGCTGGCACGCCTGGCAGAAGGAGAACGGCGGGGCGATCGTGAACATCGCCTCGATCGCCGGCGTCTCCGCCTCGCCCTTCATCGGGGCGTACGGGATGAGCAAGGCCGCGATGGTCAACCTGACCCTCCAGCTCGCGCACGAGTTCGCCCCGGTGGTGCGGGTCAACGCGATCGCCCCGGCCGTGGTGAAGACGAAGTTCGCGCAGGCGCTCTACGAGGGCCGCGAGGCGGAGACGGCCGCCTCGTATCCGCTCGGCCGGCTCGGCGTGCCCGAGGACATCGGCGGCGCGGCGGCCTTCCTCACCTCCGCGCAATCGGAATGGATCACCGGTCAGACGCTCGTCGTCGACGGCGGTATTTTCCTGAACGCCGGAGTCGGGTGACCGATAATCGGACACTTTCCGGAATTCATGTCCGGATTGGGGCCGGTTCCCCATCGAATGCCTCAAGTGCCCCGTCAGGCTCGAACATTGACCTGGCGGGGCGCTGCGGTATCGTCGGCCGACCCCAGGCTGAACGAGGAGCGTGCACGTGTTCAACCGGACCAGTCTGCAGGCGGCTGCAGCCCTTGTGTCCATATCCCTGATATCCGGATGCGGTGTCTTCTCCGACAGCGAATCCGCAGGGAACCAGAGGATCGTCGTCGGCACGACGAGTTCGCCCTCCACGCTTGATCCAGCCGCATCCTGGGACAACGCGTGGGAAATGTTCCGGAATGTTTTCCAGACACTGGTGAGTTTCCCGACGGGCAGCACCCTTCCGCAGGCGGACGCCGCCGAATGCAAATTCACCGACACCTCCAGCCGGGTCTTCGAGTGCAAGCTCCTGGAGGGCCTGACGTTCTCCAACGGGCACAAGCTGGATGCCAAGGCCGTGCAGTACTCGATCGAGCGCATCCGCACGATCAACCACAAGGGCGGCCCCAACGGCATGCTCGGCTCCCTCGACAAGATCGAGACCGTCGGCGACCGCACGGTCGTCTTCCGGCTCAACAAGCCGGACGCCACCTTCCCGTTCGTCCTGGCCACCCCCGCGATGTCCATCGTGGACCCGGCCGACTACCCGGCCGACCGGCTCCGCGCCAAGGACGGCAAGGTCACCGGCTCGGGGCCGTACGTCCTCGACTCGTACTCCGAGCGCAAGACGGCGGAGCTGACCAGGAACCCGACGTACAGGGGCTTCGCCGACCGCAAGAACGGCGGCGTGACCATCAAGTACTTCGAGGAGTCCGAGGCGATGGTCGCCGCGCTCCGGAAGAAGGAGATCGACGCCACCTACCGCGGCCTCACCGCCGAGGAGGTCGTCTCCCTCCAGGACGACAAGCCCGAGAACAAGGGCCTGCAGATCGTCGAGTCGACCGGCGCCGACATCCGCTACCTGGTCTTCAACGCCCAGGACCCCACCGTCGCCAAGCCCGCCGTCCGCAGGGCCATCGCCCAGCTCGTCGACCGCGACGAACTGATCAACCGGGTCTACCAGGGCACCGCGGAGCCCCTGTACTCCATGGTGCCCAAGGGCGTCGCCGCCCACACCACCAAGTTCTTCGACCACTTCGGCGCGCCGAGCGTCGAGAAGGCCACCCAGATCCTCCGCGACGCCGGCATCACCGAACCCGTCCCGCTGACCTTCTGGTACACCACCGACCGGTACGGCTCCTCCACGGCCGCCGAGTTCGCCGAGCTCAAGCGGCAGCTGGAGCGGTCGGGACTCTTCAAGGTCACCCTGCACGGCAAGCCCTGGACGGAGTACCAGGCGGCCTACCAGAAGGGCGAGTACCCCGTCTTCGGCCGCGGCTGGTTCCCCGACTTCCCGGACCCGGACAACTTCGTCGCGCCCTTCGTGGGCAAGGAGAACGCCCTCGGCACGCCCTACCTGAGCCCCCGGATCACCGACGTGCTGCTTCCCCGGTCCCGCCGCGAGAGCGACCGCGCGACCGTCACGGACGAGTTCGTGGCGGCCCAGGAGATCATGGTCCAGGACGTCCGGCTGCTGCCCCTGTGGCAGGGCAAGCTCTACATCGCGGCCGGCGAGGACATCGGCGGCGGCGAGCGCGCCCTCGACCCGCAGACGGTCATGCAGCTCTGGGAGCTGAGCCGACGCGCCAGCTGGTAGGAGAGCCCGCGGGGGGTCACTGTCAGTGGCCCCCGGTAGGTTCGGGGACGTAGACAGGAACGTCCACCGGAGGTTGTTGACCGTGACCGACACCAGCATGCTGCCCGAGTCCTGGCGGGGTGTTCTCGGCGAGGAACTGCAGAAGCCGTACTTCGCCCGGCTCACCGAGTTCGTCGAGGAGGAGCGCGCCAGGGGTCCGGTCTACCCCCCGAGGGACGAGGTCTTCGCCGCTCTCGACGCCACCCCGTACGACAAGGTGAAGGTCCTGATCCTCGGTCAGGACCCCTACCACGGCGAGGGCCAGGGGCACGGTCTCTGCTTCTCGGTCCGCCCCGGTGTGAAGACCCCGCCGTCCCTGCGGAACATCTACAAGGAGATGCACGCCGACCTCGGCCTCCCCGTCCCGGACAACGGCTACCTGATGCCGTGGGCCGAGCAGGGCGTCCTCCTGCTCAACGCCGTGCTGACCGTCCGCGCCGGCGAGGCGAACTCGCACAAGGGCAAGGGCTGGGAGAAGTTCACGGACGCGGTGATCGCCGCCGTCGCCGCGCGCCCCGACCCGGCCGTCTTCGTCCTCTGGGGCAACTACGCGCAGAAGAAGCTGCCGCTCGTCGACGAGGAGCGGCACGTGGTGGTGAAGGGTGCCCACCCCTCGCCCCTGTCGGCGAAGAAGTTCTTCGGGTCGCGGCCCTTCAGCCGGATCGACGAGGCCGTCGCGGCCCAGGGCCACGAGCCGATCGACTGGCGCATCCCGGACCTCGGCTGAGCCTCGGTCCGATCCGGACCGGGTGCGGCTAGCGTCGGTCCTTCCAGTGGTGATCTTGTGGAGGTCGCGGTGACCGGGCAGCAGCAGGTGTCGGACGACGGGGTCATGACCAGCATCGGGCAGGCCCTGATGCTGCTCCACGGCGGCGACCGCGAGGAGGCCCGCAACCGCTTCACGGCGCTGTGGCAGCGGATCGGCCCGGACGGGGACCCCCTGCACCGCTGCACCCTCGCGCACTACATGGCGGACGCCCAGGACGACCCCGAGACCGAGCTGGCCTGGGACCTGCGGGCGCTGAGCGCGGCCGAGAGCCTCCCGGAGGAGCGGCTCGCCGCCCACGACCCGACGGTCGCCCTCCGGGCGCTGTACCCGTCGCTCCACCTCAACCTGGCCGCCGACTACGTCAAGCTCGGCAGGCCCGACGCCGCCCGCACCCACCTGGACCGGGCACGGGCGGCGTCGGACCACCTGGACGACGACGGTTACGGGAACGGGGTGCGGGCCGCGATCGAGCGTCTGGAACTGCGGCTGCGGGAGGAGTGAGGCGGCGGAACGGGCCGGGCCGTCCCGGACCTTCCGCCGCTCCCGGGTCCCTCCGCAGGGCACGGCCCGCCGCTCACCGACCGTACGGCCCGCCGCTCACCAGCCCGTACGCCCCGTGCCTCACCGGCCGTGGGCGCCGAGGCAGATCCCCGGCGGGTCGCCGCCGGGCCTCCACCCGCCGTACCGGTCGCCCGGGGCGCAGAGACCGGGCAGGGCCGTCCTTCCCGGCAGGGTCGGCAAGCCGTGGAGGTCCGGTGGGTTCATCCGGTCCGGGAGGGCCGACCGGTCCGGAAGGTTCATCCGGCCCGGAGGGTTCAGCGGGTCCGGCCGGGCCGCCGGACGCGGCTGTTCCCGCTGTCGTGGTACGACGCCGGGGCGGAGCGCCTCCCGGCCCGACGGGGCCGTCGTCCGCGGCTGCCCCCCGGCCGTCGGGGCCGGCCGGGACGCGGCGGGGGACGGGAGAGCGGGGAGCGCCGCTTCGAGGGCCTCGCGGGCCGGGCCCCCGAGGAGCTGCGGTGCCGCGGCCTCGCCGGGGCGTAAGGCCCCCGTCGGGGCGGTGACGGGAGCGGGCGCCGTCGTCGGAGCGGCCACCGAGACGCACCCCGTCAGGGCGGCCACCGCCGCTCCGGCCAGGATCTTCGCTGTGGTTCGGGTTCCATGCACCCGCGCCACTCTGCTGTCCCCGCGGGGACTTCGCGCCCCTACCGGCGGGGAATGCCCCGCACGGGTGAGCCGCCGGACGCCCGCCCTTGACCCGCCCGGTGGTCCCGGAGCGGGAGCCGCGCCGGTCCGCGCGGGCCCGTCCCCTCAGTCGCCGGTCGTGCCGTCGATCCGCTCCCGGATCAGGTCCGCGTGGCCGTTGTGGCGGGCGTACTCCTCGATCATGTGGAGGTAGATCCACCGGAGGTTGAACTTCTTCCCCGAGCGGTGCTCGCCCGCGCCCAGGTCGTCCAGCTCCCGGCCGGCGGCCAGGGCGCGCGCGTGGGCGATCTCGGCCTGCCAGGCCGCGTGGGCCTCCTCGTAGGTGTCCCCGTCCGCGACGTGGATGTCCCGGTCCTCGTCCTCCTCGGTCATGTAGAGCTCCTCCACGTCCTCGCCGGCCAGGATGCGGCGGAACCAGTGGCGCTCGACCTCGGCCATGTGCCGGGCCAGGCCCAGCAGGCTGAGGCCGGAGGGCGGGACGGAGAGGGTGCGCAGCCGGACGTCGTCCAGCCCCTCGCACTTCCCCGCGAGGGTCGCGCGATGGAAGTCGAGCCACTGTTCCAGGGCCTCCCGTTCGCCCGTGGTGGTGCCCGGGGAGACGCGCGGGACGGTTTCGATGTGATCGTTGGTCATGGGGGCATCGTCCTCCACGATCATGGCCGGGGCCAGCGATTTGGGCGGCGCCCGGCCCCGGCCGGCGGACCGGTTCCGCCCGCGTAAGCTGACCGGCGCGAACGGCCCGTACGGCCGGGACCGGCGAACGACGACAAGGGAGAACCCGTGAAGGTTGGCTGCATCGGACTCGGCGACATCGCGCAGAAGGCGTACCTTCCCGTCCTCGCCACCCTTCCCGGTGTCGAACTGCACCTGCAGACCCGTACCCCCGCGACCCTGGAGCGGGTGGCCGACACCCTGCACCTGCCCGCCGGCCGGCGCCACCGCGACCTCGACTCGCTGCTCTCCGCCGGACTCGACGCCGCCTTCGTGCACGCGTCCACCGCCGCCCACGCCGAGATCGCCGAACGGCTCATCGAGGCCGGGGTCCCCACCTACGTCGACAAGCCCCTCGCGTACGAGTACGCCGACTCCGAGCGGATCGTGGAACTGGCCGAGAAGCGCTCGGTCGGCCTCGCCGTCGGCTTCAACCGGCGCCTCGCCCCCGGCTACGCCCAGTGCCTCGACCACCCGCGCGAGTTGATCCTGCTCCAGAAGAACCGGGTCGGTCTGCCCGAGGACCCCCGCACGCTCGTCCTCGACGACTTCATCCACGTCGTCGACACCCTGCGCTTCCTCCTGCCGGGCGAGATCGAGCACGTCGACGTGCGGACCCGGATCCGCGACGGACTCATGCACCACGTGGTGCTCCAGCTCTCCGGCGACGGCTTCACCGCCATCGGCATGATGAACCGGATGAACGGTTCCACCGAGGAGATCCTGGAGGTCTCCGGCCAGAACACCAAGCGGCAGGTCCTCAACCTCTCGGACGTCGTCGACCACAAGGGCCAGCCGACCGTGCGCCGGCGCGGGGACTGGGTGCCCGTGGCCCGTCAGCGCGGCATCGAACAGGCGGTGCTCGCCTTCCTCGACGCCGTGCGCGAGGGCCGGGTGCTCAGCGCCCGCGACGCCCTGCTCACCCACGAACTGTGCGAGCGCGTCGTCCGCGAGGCCCTGGTCCAGGCGTCCTGACGCGGACGCCGTTCCGGCCGGGGAGGACGAGCGGGGGGGGGGGGGGCGGGCGGCCCGGCCCGGGCGGCCCCCCCCCCCCCCCGCTCCGGACGGCACGTCAGCCCGCGGACTCGCCCGCGTGCGGGCTCAGCACGTCCGCGCCCACCAGCGCGAACAGCAGGATGCCGAGCAGGATGCGGTAGATCACGAAGGGCATGAAGCTCTTGGTGGTGATGAACTTCATGAACCACGCGATCACCGCGTACCCGACGGCGAAGGCGATGACCGTCGCGAAGATCGTCGGTCCCCAGGAGACGTGCCCCTCGCCCGCGTCCTTCAGTTCGAACACGCCCGAGGCGAGGACCGCCGGGACCGCGAGCAGGAAGGAGTAACGGGCCGCCGCCTCGCGGGTGTAGCCCATGAGGAGGCCGCCGGAGATCGTCGCGCCCGAGCGGGAGACGCCGGGGATCAGGGCCATCGCCTGGCAGACGCCGTAGATCAGGCCGTCCTTCACACCGAGGTCCTTGAGCGTCTTGCGCTCGCGGGGCACCCGGTGACGGCCGCCGATCTCGTCCCGGGCGGCCAGCCGGTCCGCGATGCCGAGGACGACGCCCATGACGATCAGGGTGGTGGCGATGAGCCGCAGATCGCGGAACGGGCCCTCGATCTGGTCCTTGAGCGTGATGCCGAGGACGCCGATCGGGATCGAGCCGACGATCACCAGCCAGCCCATCCGGGCGTCGTGGTCCGCGCGCATCGACTTGTCGGTGAGGGAACGGAACCAGGCAGAGACGATCCGCGCGATGTCCTCGCGGAAGTAGATGAGGACCGCCGCCTCCGTGCCGATCTGGGTGATCGCGGTGAACGCCGCACCCGGGTCCTGCCATCCGGCGAAGGCCGCGGTGAGGCGGAGGTGCGCGCTGGAGGAGATGGGAAGGAACTCCGTCAGCCCCTGGACGAGTCCGAGGATGAACGATTCGAACCAACTCATGGGGCTAGGGCCGTCCCGTTGTGTACGTGTGCGGTCAGAAGGTCGTGCGCAGCGTACCTTCCCCAGGTGACGGGAACCCGGGTAGGGCGTGTCCGTGAAGTGGCGCTCCGCGGGACGTCCGGGGCCCGGCCGTCCGGAGTGCCGCGGCCCCGCCCTCAGCGGACGGCGCCCGCCGGTTCCGGCTCGGGGACGGCGTCCGGGACGGGGACCGGGGCCCGCAGGCCGTGCCGTTTGCGCCAGGCCACCACCGCCGCGACGAGCCCCGACACGACGATGAAACCGGCCGGGAGGAGGAAGGCCGGCGAACCGGGCGAACCGGCCTGGGCGCCCGCCACCACGTACGCCGCCGTGTTCGGGACCGTGCCGAGCCCCGTCGCCACGAGGAACGGCACGTACCTCATCCGGGAGACCGCCGCGCAGTAGTTGGCCGCCGCGAACGGCACCCCGGGGAACAGCCGGATCGCCAGCATCGAACGGAACCCGTGCCGGCTCAGCTGCCCGTCCGCCGCCGTCAGCCAGCGGCCCCGCACCAGCGGCCGCAGCGCGTCCTGTCCCAGGTACCGGCCGAGGGTGAACGAGATCCCGGCGCCGAGCACCGTCCCCGCGACCGCCCCCGTCAGGCCGGCGGCCGAGCCGAAGAGCGCGCCCGCCGCCAGGTTCAGGACCGGGCGCGGCACGAACGCCGCCGTGCACACCCCGTACGCCAGACCGAAGAGCAGCACCGCGTCCGCGCCGTCCGCCCGTGGCGTCCGGCCCGGGGCCAGCAGGCGCTGCGGCTCGTAGAGGACCACGAGGGCGGCCGCCGTGAGCAGCAGCAGCGCGAGCACCGAGAGGCGCGAACGGGGGGAGAGGAGGACCCGGAAGCCGCGGGCGGCGAGGGAGCCCGGCGGCCGGGAGGCGGGAGCGAGCATTCGGGGAGAGTAACGGACGGGCGCGTAGGGGCGCCGTAATGTGCGTCATGTCTGTTCGCGCCGGGCCCGGGAACGTGCCGGGCCCGGGAACGTGCCGGGCCCGGGAACGCGCCGGGCCCGGGAACGCGCCGGGCCCGGGAACGCGCCGGGCCCGGGAACGCGCCGGACCCCGGAACGCGCCGGGGCCGAAAGCTCCCGGTGTCGAGCGGGACATGTGGATCGACGACGGGGAACCGCAGACCGCGCGCACCGCCCTCCCCTCCGTCGGCTCCGCTACGAGGGAGCCACCGACGCGGGCCGTCTCTCCGGTCACCGCCCTCGCCGCGCCGGCCACCCCGACTTCTTCGTCCGCGAGGCGATCGGCCGGAGCCCGCGCGCGTACGCCGGGACGGCCCCGGCCGGGGTCCGCGTCTTCGCCGCCGCCCAGGGAGACCGGCTCTTCCCCTCTCCGCCCGCGAGGCCCCCAGGAACCGCACCCCGCCCGTCGGCCTCCCCAACCTCCGCGCCACACTGGGGAGATGACGCAGAAGAAGGAAAGGCGGACGGCGCTGGTGCTGGGCGCGGGCGGCATGGTCGGGGCCGCCTGGGAGACCGGCGTGCTGCGGGGACTCCTCGACGCCGGCCTCGACGTGACCGATGCGGACCTCGTCGTCGGCAGCTCCGCCGGCGCGGTCGTCGGGGCACGGCTCGGCGCGGTCGGCCTCCCCGCCCTGTACGAGCGGGAGCTCGGCGACGAGGACGCGGAACCCGCCGCGCGGCTCGGGGTCCCCGTGCTCCTCCGGTACGCCGTCGCCGTCCTGCGCTCCCGCACCCCGGAGGAGTACGGACGCAGGCTCGGCCGGCTCGCCCTCGGGGCCCGCACCCAGGACGGGGCGAGCCGCCGGGAGACCGTGGCCCGGCGGCTCGGACCGGTCACCGACTGGCCCGTCCGCCCACTGCTCGTCACCGCCGTCGACGCCACCACCGGCGAACTCGTCACGTACGACGCGTCCAGTGGCGTCCCGCTGGTCGACGCCGTCACCGCGAGCTGCGCCGTCCCCGGCCTCCGGCCCCCGGTCACCGTCGGCGGGCGCCGTCTGATCGACGGCGGCATCCACTCCACGGCCAACGCCCACCTCGCCGCCGGGTACGAGGAGGTCGTCGTCGTCGCGCCCGACGGGCGCGGGAACAAGGTGCTCCCCTCGCCGGACCGGCAGGGCGCCGACCTCGCCGCCGCGGGGGCCCGCGTCGAGGTGATCACCCCCGACGCCGATTCCCGCGCGGCCCTCGGGCGCAACCCGCTGGGTCCCGCCCACCGGGCCGCCGCTGCCCGCGCCGGGCGCGCCCAGGCCGCCCGCCACGCGGAGGCCGTCGCCGCCGTCCGGAACGGCTGACCCCGCGCCCGCCCGGCCCCCGGACCGTCCGTCCGCCCCGTCCCGTCACAATGGGAAGGTGAACGAGCACATCCCCGTCGTACGCGAGGTCGACCACGGCACCGCGCGTCTCATGCCCGACGTGGACCGGGAGCGGGCCTGGCTCCTGACGGTCGACGGCGCGCCCCAGTCGTACGTGGACCTGGACGACCCGGCACACCTGGAGTTCGAGTACGCGCGCCGGCTCGCCCACGTCGTGGACGGCGCGGCGGCGGAGGGCGAGCCGCTGGACGTCCTGCACCTGGGCGGCGGGGCGCTCTCCCTGCCCCGGTACGTCGCCGCCACCCGGCCCGGCTCGCGGCAGGACGTGGTCGAGGCGGACCGGGGGCTGCTCGCGCTGGTCGCGGAGCACCTGCCGCTGTCCGGGGCGTCGGGGATCACGGTGCACGGCGCGGACGCCCGGCGCTGGCTCGAAGCGGCCCCCGCCGCGTCGGCGGACCTGATCGTGGGGGACGTCTTCGGCGGCTCGCGCGTACCCGCCCACCTCACCTCCGTCGAGTACGCGCGCGAGGTCGGGCGCGTACTGCGGCCCGGCGGCGTCTACGCGGCCAACCTGGCCGACGGCGCGCCCTTCGCCTTCCTCCGCTCCCAGCTCGCCACCTTCGCCACCGTCCTCCCCGAGCTGGCGCTCGTCGCCGAGCCGGGCGTCCTGCGCGGCCGCCGCTTCGGGAACGCCGTCCTGGTCGCCTCCGCCCGCGCGCTCGACACCGCCCGCCTCGCGCGCCGGGCCGCGGCGGACGCGTTCCCCGCGCGCGTGGAGCACGGGGACGCGCTCGCCCGGTTCACCGGGGACGCGGAGCCGGTCCGGGACGCCGGGGCCGTGCCGTCACCCGTTCCCCCCGCGGGTGCCTTCGGCATCGGCTGAGGCCGGCCGCGGGGCCGGGAGGGCGCCCGAGGCGGACACGGGCCCGGGAGCGGACACGGCTCCGGGAGCGGACACGGACCCCGGGGCCGCGCTGCTCCCCGGCGCCTCCCGAGGCTTTCCGGCGTGCGGGCGCCGGGTCAGGTTCCGTACGTCCGGCACGAACAGGACGAGGGCGGTGACGAGGACCATCAGCGCCGCCGCGCCCCACAGCGCCCCGCTCCGGCCGAACGCGCCCTCCGCCGGTCCCGTGAGCGCCGTGGTCAGCGGCAGCAGGGCCGTCGAGCCGAACCAGTCGTAGGCGGAGACCCGGGACAGCTTCTCCTCGGGGATCTCCTGGTGCATCGTCGTCATCCACGAGACCCCGAAGACCTCGATCGCCACGCCGCTCACGAACATCGCGGCCGTCAGACCGGCCGGGGACAGCGGCACCGCGAGCGCCGCCGAGGGCAGCGCGATCGGGAAGACGCACAGCGTCCCCACGAACAGCATCCGGCGCGGCTTCCACCGGGTCATGAGGACCGCGCCGGCGACCGTCCCCACGCCGTACGCGGCGAGCGCGAAGCCCCAGGGGCGCGCGCCGCCCAGCTCCTCCCGGGCGACCATCGGCCCGTACACCGACTCGACCGCGCCGATCAGGCCCACCACCACCGAGAACTGGGCGACGATCGACCACAGCCAGGGCCGGCCGACGAACTCCTGCCAGCCCTCCCGCAGGTCGGAGAGGAGCCCGCCGCCCGGAGCGCGCGCGGGGACGTTCCGCACGTCGAGGAAGGCGCGCAGTCCGCCCGCGACGGCGAAGGCGAGGGCGTCGATCGCGAGGACCCAGCCCGGCCCGACGAAGGCGACGAGCGCGCCGCCGAGCGCGGCGCCGCCGATGGAGGCGCCGTGCATCGCCATCCGGAAGACGGCGAACGCCCGAGCGGCCTGTTCCCCGCCGACGGTGGACAGGAGCATGCCCTCGGCCGCCGGGTTGAAGAACGCCTGGCCGGTGCCGCAGAGCGCGGTGAGCACCATCATCTGCCAGATGCGGGCCTCGCCGGAGAGCACCAGGGCGGCGAAGACGGCCTGCGACACGCAGTTGAGGGCGTTGGCGGCGACCATGACCCGGTGCCGGGGCAGCCGGTCGGCGACGGCGCCGCCGATGAGCAGGAAGAGGACGAGCGGCAGGAAGCGCGCCATCGCCACGAGGCCCACGTCGCCCGCGTCGCCGCCGGACTCGAAGACCGCCCAGGTGGTGGCGATCAGCGCGCCGTGCGTGCCGAGGTTGGTCACGACCGTGGCGGCGGTCAGCAGGAGGTAGTTGCGGCCGGCCCACTCGGGGCGGCGGGAGCGCGGCGGGGCGGAACCGGGGGAGGCGGCGGATGACATCACCCCGGGACTATCCCCGGCCCCTCCCCGAAGTGCCAAACGGATATCGGGGCGGGCCGGGGCGCGGTCACCGGGAGGGGCCCCCGGTGACCGCGGCGGTCAGGAGCTCTCGGCGAGCCGGACCGTGGAAAGGATCTTCTGGATCGTGGCGTCCGGCAGCTCGTCGCCGACGCCGTCGGCCGCGTTGAGGATCCAGGTCGAGAAGTCGCCCTTCGCGTTCTTGAACGAGAAGGCGATCGCCTTGCCGTCCGACTCGCACTTGTTGCGCTTCTTGACGTTCGGCGCCGTCGCCGTCGACACGCTGCCGGTCAGACCGGAGGCCGTCGTGTACGGAACGGCCTTGGTGATCTTGATGGTGTTCTTCGGCATGTGCTGCGCGTAGCCGCCCCACACCCACGTGCCGGCCTCGCTGTACGCGGCCTCTTCGGTGTTCTTGGCGCCCTGGCCGCCCTTGGTGCCGGCCGACGCCAGGCTCCAGCTCTCCTCCCGGCCGTCCTTGTTGGTGTCGTAGGCGCACCACTTGCCCTTGAGGTGGGTGGGCCCCGACATCGTGACGAGCGGGCTGCCGTCGCCCTTCGCCTCGTCCTCCAGGAAGCTGGCCGTCCCGGGCTTCATGACGTCCCATTCCGGCGGGACGTCGAAGAGGGTCCCGTACTTCGGGTTGTGGACGACCTTCCAGCCGGGAATCGTCGGCTGCCGCGCGGCGCCGTCGCGCGGGTTGTCGAGCTCGGTCGACGGGCTCGTGTCGGGCGTCGGCCCCGTGGGGGCGGTGGCCGTCACGGACGGCTTCTTGCCGTCGGCGACCGGCTTCTCGCCGTCGTCCCCGCCGAGCGTGAGGAAGGCGGTGACGCCGGCCGCGACGACCACGGCGGTCGCGGCGGCGATCACCACGAGGGTCTTCCTGTTCCCGCCGGGACCGCCGGGCTGTCCCGGGCCCGGCGCCGCGTACTGCTGCGGCACGGTCGGCTGCTGGTACGGGTTCGGGTACCCCGGCTGCGGGCCGTACGCCTGCTGCGGGTGGCCCGGCGGGACCGGCGGCTGCTGCGCGTAGCCGGGCTGCGTCGGCGGCTGCGGGTACCCGGGCTGGGCCGGCGGCTGCTGGTACGGGTTCGGCTGCTGGTACCCCGGCTGCTGGTAGGGATTCTGACTCTGGTCCTGCGGGTTCTGCTCGCCCCCGGGCGGCTGCTGTCCTGGCCACATGGCCAGTAACCATAGAGGTGCGGCGGCCGTCCGGCCATGTCCGCCCCCGGGCCGGGGGTCTCGGGGGGATGGCCAAGGGTGCTACTGGCGGGTAACATCGCGGGGCATGAGCGCAGATCAGAATTCCGTGGGCGAGATGCTCGCCGCCACGGTCCCCATGGCCGGAACCCTGAACCTGGAGTTCCTGGAGACCACCGCCGAGCGCGCCGTCGTGCGCCTGCCGGACCAGCCCGCCTACCACAACCACGTCGGCGGCCCCCATGCCGGAGCGATGTTCACGCTGGCCGAGTCCGCCAGCGGCGCCATCGTGCTCGCCGCCTTCGGCGACCAGCTGGGCCGCGCGGTCCCGCTCGCCGTCAGGGCCGAGATCGGCTACCGGAAGCTGGCCATGGGCGTCGTCACGGCCACCGCCACCCTGGGCCGCCCCGCCGCCGAGGTCGTCGCCGAGCTCGACGCGGGACAGCGGCCGGAGTTCCCGGTGCGGATCGACATCACCCGCGAGGACGGCGCCGTGACCGGCGAGATGACCGTCGTGTGGACCCTCCGCCCGAACGAGGCCTGACCCGCGCCCCGGCCCGCCGCCCCCGCACCCCTCCGGGTACGGGGGCGGTCGTGTTCCGTACGGAGCCCGGCGCAGGGGCCGGAGGCGGGCCCGGGACCGGGGCCGGAGGCCGCCTGGGCCGGGGTTCATACAGTCCGACCGGGTAGGCTGCACCGGCGTGCCCGACGCGGTGCGCGCCGGTGCCCCGGCCCCCGACCACGGGCCGGTCACGGCAGGGCAGTCGAACGGGAGGATGCCGCGTTGCACGTCCAGGAGTGGCTGGAGACGATCCCGCCGATCGCCGTCTACCTCCTCGTGGGGGTGGTGATCGGCCTGGAGAGCCTGGGCATCCCGCTCCCCGGCGAGATCGTCCTCGTCAGCTCGGCGCTGCTCGCCTCGCAGCACGGCGACATCAATCCGTACGTGCTCGGCGCCTGCGCCACCGCCGGTGCGATCATCGGGGACTCGATCGGTTACGCCATCGGCCGCAAGGGCGGCCGGCCGCTGCTCGCCTGGCTGGGGAAGAGGTTCCCGAAGCACTTCAGCGAGGCCAACATCGGACTCGCCGAGAGCTCCTTCCAGAAGTGGGGCATGTGGGCGGTCTTCTTCGGCCGCTTCATCGCCCTCCTGCGCATCTTCGCCGGACCGCTCGCGGGCGTGCTCCACATGCCGTACTGGAAGTTCCTCGTCGCCAACGTCCTCGGCGGCATCCTGTGGGCCGGCGGCACCACGGCCGTCATCTACTCGGTCGGCGTCGTCGCCGAGGCGTGGCTGAAGCGCTTCTCCTGGCTCGGCCTCGTCCTCGCCGTCCTGATCGGCCTCGCCTCGATGCTGCTCGTCAGGAACCGCGCCAAGAAGGCGGCCGCGCAGCGGGCCTCCGCCTCCGGGCCGGAACCGGAGCCCGTCCCGGCGACGGACTGAGCGGTACGGGGACGCCGTACGGCGAGGAGACGGAGCGGAGGGCGGCACCCCGGCCGGGTGCCGCCCTCCGCTCCGTCGTTCCCGACCGCGTACCGCTCAGTCCCCGAACGCCTCCGCGTGGTCCCCGGCGAGGTGCAGGTACATCTCGGCGTTGAGCCGGATGCCCGCCTTCTCCTCCTCGGTCAGCGGACGGCGCACCTTCGCGGGGACGCCCGCGACCAGCGAACCCGGCGGGACCTCCATGCCCTGCGGGACGAGCGCCTGGGCGGCGACCAGCGAACCGGCCCCGATCCGGGCGCCGTTGAGGACCGTGGCGCCCATGCCCACGAGGACGTCGTCCTCGATGACGCAGCCGTGCACGGTGGCGTTGTGGCCGATCGTCACCCGGGCGCCGATCGAGACGGGGAAGCCGGGGTCGACGTGGACCGTGCAGTTGTCCTGGACGTTGGAGTCCTCGCCGATTTCGATCGGACCGCAGTCCGCCCGCAGCACCGTGTGGTACCAGACGCTCGCGCGCGCACCGAGGGCGACCTCGCCGAGGACCACCGAGGTCGGGGCGGTGAAGGCGGTCGGATCGATCCGCGGCTCCTTGCCGCCCACACCCCTGATCAACGCCTCTGTCATGGTTCCTCGCTCCTGATCGTCGGCCGTCGTGTCGCGCCCGGGTCGCCCCGCGGGCCGCAGCCTATGCCGCGCCCATGACGGACATCACAGCGCCCGGCGCCGAACGGGTCGGCGGGGGCCGACTACCGTGTCCGGGTGCCCAGGAACAGAAACACGTTCTCCTCCCTCGCCGCCTGGCGGCGCCGGGTCGTCGCACACGCCCTCCAGGGCGGCTGGCGCTGGGCGCAGCGGGCCGGGTCCGTCACCGCCGAGCACCCCGGGAGGCTGCGCTTCCGCCGGATCGGCGAGGGCACCCGGCTGGCCTTCCCGCAGGGCACGGTCTTCGGCGAGCGGTGGATCGAGATCGGCGGGTGCTGCATCATCGCCGAGCAGGTCACGCTGACGGCCGGAATGCTGCCGGACCTCGACCTCGGCACGGAGACGGTCCTGACCCTCGGCGACGGGGTCGTCCTCGGCCGGGGCAGCCACGTCATCGCCGACGCGAAGGTGACGATCGGCTCCGACACGTACTGCGGTCCGTACGTCTACATCACCTCGACCAACCACAGCTACGACGACCCGGACGAGCCGATCGGCCGGCAGTGGCCCCGTTCCGCGCCGGTCTCGGTGGGGCCCGGCTGCTGGCTCGGTACGGGAGCGGTGGTCCTCCCCGGCGCGCGCATCGGCCGGAACGTGGTCGTCGCGGCGGGCGCGGTGGTGCGCGGGGAGGTCCCGGACCACTCGGTCGTGGCCGGTGCCCCGGCGAAGGTGGTCCGCAGGTGGGACCCGGAGAACGGCTGGCAGCCCCCGCTCCGCACCCCCGCCCCGGTCCCGATCCCGGAGGACGTCACCCCCGAACAGCTCGCGGCGCTCGCGGAGTGGGAGATCGCGCAGGCGGGCACGGCGGCCTCCTGACCGGTCCGGACGCGGCCGCGCCCCGGCACGGAGGAGTGAACCGGGGCGCGGGGCGGGGCGGGACGGCTTCAGGCGTGGAGCAGGAGACGGAGCTCCTTCGGAAGGCCGGGAGGGCCGTCCGGTGCCGGCGGGGAAGCCTCGTCCAGTTCGAAGGCCCAGCGGTGCGACGGGGCGCAGCCGAACGTGCGGGTGGCGAGCGCCGGCAGGGACCGCGCGGCGGAGGCGGCGTTGTCCCACAGCAGGGCCAGCCCCTGCCGGTCGGCCTTCGGGTCGGTGAGCCAGCGGCTCGTCCGTAACCCGGGAAACTCGCCTGCGGGGGACGCCTCGGGGGCGACGCGGACCGCTTCCGGCCGGTCGGCGGGTTCCCGGGTGGTCGCGCGCGGGGCTTCGGCGGACCGCGTTCCGTCCCACCAGGCGATGACGACGTGCATGGTGTCTCCAGCTGCAGAGTGTCGTGCGTGATGATGCGGTGTCCCCGTTGACACCCTTGCGCGGCGCGGGCCCGGGGCGCGGGCCCGCGCCGTGGATCAGAGCTGCGAGCCGCCGGTGGCGTCGATCACCTGCCCGGTCACCCAGCGGGCGTCGTCCGAGGCGAGGAAGGCCACGACGTCGGCCACGTCGGCGGGGCGGCCCACGCGGCCGAGGGCGGAGAGTTCGGCGGCGGACCGCTCGGCGGCCTCGTCGCCCCGCAGCCAGGAGGCGTTCATGTCGGTGTCGATGATGCCGGGCGCCACCGAGTTGACGGTGATGCCGCGGTTCCCGACGGCCTTGGCGAGGGTGAGGGTGAAGGTGTCGACGGCGCCCTTGGTCATGCCGTAGGCGATGATGTCGGTCAGCGCGATGCGCGTCGCCCCGGACGAGACGTTGATGATCCGGCCGTCGTCCCGCAGGCGCTTGAGTCCCTGCTGGGCCAGGAAGAACGGGGCCCGCACGTTGACGGCGAACATCTTGTCGAAGATCTCGGGAGTGGTCTCCTCGATGTGTCCGCGGAGCGTGATGCCGGCGTTGTTCACCAGGATGTCGAGGCCGGCGTCGTCGCCGTGCTCGAGGACCCGGCGGTCGAACTCGGACCACAGGGTCTCCACGTCGCCGTCCGTGCCCAGCTCGGCCCGTACGGCGAACGCCGTGCCGCCCGCCGCGCGGATCGTGCGCACCACCTCCTCGGCGGAAGCGGTGTCACGCCCGTAGTGCACGGCCACCAGGGCTCCTTCCCTGCCGAGCCGTTCGGCGGTCGCGCGGCCGATGCCGCGGCTGCCGCCGGTCACGAGAGCCGTCCTGCCCGTGAGCGATCCCATGGGATTCCAATCTGTAGTGCTGACTATGGAAATAGCGTACACCGATTCCGTAGCGTTCACTGTAAAATTCTCGTATGACGACGACGAAGCGTGGGCGACCGCGAAGTTTCGACCGCGACACGGCCCTGGCACAGGCCACCCGGCTGTTCTGGGAGCACGGCTACGAGGGCACGTCCATTGCCGACCTCACCCGGGCCATGGGCGTCTCCCCGCCCAGCCTGTACGCGGCCTTCGGCGACAAGCGCACGCTCTTCACCGAGGTCGTCGACCGCTACGGCGGAACCTTCGGCGCCTTCATGGGCCGGGCGCTGGAGGCGGAGGACGACACCCGCACCGGGTTCGCCAGGATGCTGCGCGAGGCCGCGACCTCGTACACGGATCCGCACCACCCGGCCGGCTGCCTGGTCATCTCGGCGGCGACGAACTACTCGGCGCAGACCGCCGACGTCGAACGGGACCTGCGGGAACGCAGGGTGGCGAACGTCCGCGACTTCGAGGAGCGGCTGGCCGACGCCGGCCGGGCGGGGGCGCTGCCCGCGGGCGCCGAACCGCGCGCCCTGGCCGTCTACTTCGCGGCCGTGGTCCAGGGGATGTCCCAGCAGGCGCGCGACGGCGCGAGCGCGGCGGAACTGGAACGGGTGGCCGAGTTCGCCATGGCCGCGTGGCCCGCGCGGACGGCGTGAGGGCGGCCGTTCCCGCTCCCCGCCCTCCCCGCGCCGTCCCCGGCGTCCGGCACGGTCCGGCGCCCCGCGCGGACCGTCACGAAGGAGCGGGCCGCTCCCGGCGCGGGACGCTTCCGGGGGCCCGGCAGAGCCGGGCCACGACGTGGGCGTACCGCTCGTCGAAGGCCAGCACCCGGAAGGCCGCGTCCAACTCGCGGTCGAGGGTGTGACGGGCCTCCTCCCACTTGTCGTGGCCCGCCCGGGTCATCTCCACGCGGCTGGTCCGCCGGTCCGCGGGGGAGGGAACGCGCCTCACCCAGCCCGAACGCTCCAGCTGCGCGAGCGCCCGGCTCGCCGAGGAGGCCGTGACGCCCAGCCGCCGGGCCACCTCCCCGACCGTCGCCGGCTCCGGACGGCCGCGCGCCACCGCGCCGAGCGTCATGAGCGAGGCCAGGCTCACGCCGTGACGGCTCTGGAGCGTGCGGTCCATCCGGTACTCGACGGTGGTGAACAGGGGGCGGAGCCTCTCCCAGATGCGGGAGTCGGCGTCGGTGGCGACGTCGGGATCCTCGTCTCCGTACGGCTCTGTCACAGGCTGGATCCTCGGTGCCGGAACGGTTCGGTACGGGTGGTCACGGTCACGGGAGGAGCAGGAGCTTGCCCCGCACACCGCCCCGGGCCAGCGAGCGGTGTGCCTCGGCCGCGCCGTCGAAGCCGAACTCCCCGGCCGTCCTCAGCCGCAGAGCGCCGCGGTCGACCAGGCCGGCGAGCTCGGTCAGGCGGGCGCCGTCCTGTTCGACGTGGTTGACCGTCGCCGTGATGCCGCGTTCGGCGGCCGGACGCCTGGTCGGCACGACGGAGACCGAGCGTCCGCCGTCCCGTACGGCGCCGATGGCCCAGGGCAGGCCCGCGGTCTCCAGCAGTCCGTCGACGGCGGGGCCCGCCACGGCGGACGGCTCCGTGCCCACCCGCACGTCCCGCGCTCCCAGTGCCAGTGCCTCGTCGGCGTCGGCGGTCCGGCGGACCTGCGCCACCACCCGCAGTCCCCGCAGCGCGGCCAGCTGCACCGCGAGCCCGCCGACCGAGCCGACGGCTCCGGTGATCAGCAGCGTGGCGCCTTCCGGCAGGCCGAGGGCGTCGAGCGCCTGCTGGGCGGTGAGCCCGGCCAGCGGCAGGCCCGCGGCCGCGGTGAGCGGGACGGAACGGGGGGCCGGTGCCGCGATGTCCGCGGGGAGGGACACCGTCTCGGCGTACGTCCCCCGGCCCGTCGCCATCTGCGCGGACATCGCCACGACCTGGTCGCCCGGCCGGAAGGCGCCGGCGTCGCGGCCGACGGCCGTGACGGTTCCCGCCACGTCCCAGCCGAGGACCATGGGGAGCCGGACGGCACTGTGCTCCGCGTGCAGCCCGGCGCGCGTCTGGAGGTCGACGGGGTTGACCGCGGCCGCCGCGACGCGGATCAGGATCCCGGACGCGTCCGGGACGGCGGGCTCCGGAAGGCGCGCGACTCCGAGGCGTTCCGGGCCGCCGTACGCGGAGAGGACGACAGCACGCATGGTGTTCCCTTCTGCCGACGGCTTCATGACCGCGGTCCGGGGGCGACGAGTTCGGGGACGCGCGGTGGCAGCCGGTCCGAGACGAGAGGGGCCAGCGCGCGGACGGTGAGGAGGCGCACCGGACGCCCGCCCGCCCGCGCCGTTCCCCCGGTCCCGTACGGAACGAGGGCGATCTGCCCGGCTCGTACCCGCCGTTCGCCGTGGGCCGAGGAGACGAGGAGTTCACCGTCCAGGACGAGCAGGGCCTCCTCCACTCCGTGGCCGGAGGTCAGCTCCAGGGACGCGCCCGGCGGCAGGGCCCAGTGCTCGACCGCCTCGCACTCGCTGTGCAGCATGCCCCTGCGGACCAGGCACTGCCACCGGGCCGCCGCGGCACCGGGACCGGTGTTCGTCGCCGCCCGTACCGTCTCGTCCAGGGTCGAGATGATCATTTCGCCTCCGGAGTGTGCTGCGGCACGGCCAGCGTCACGACCAGCAGCCTCAGGGCGCTTCCTGCCTCGATCCTGGTCGTCGTGCCGGCGCCGAGGGTGACGCAGGTGTTCGCCGTCAGCTCCACCGACGTCCTGTCGGCGGCCGTGGCCCGGCCGCGGCCACCGTGGACGAACACCGCCAGTTCCGCGTCGGTGCGGCCCAGCGCCCGCCGCTCCCCCGCGTCGAGTTCGACGACCTCGACGCTCTTCAGCGGACCGTCGAAGACGCCCGCGGTCGACACCGCGCGCTCCTTGAAGAGGTCGTGGATGACGGGCTCGCCCATGGCGGGCACCTCCGGTGTGTGGTCGGCTCCGGACAGGACGGCGTTCGTGCTCGGCGAGAGGGTCTCGATCACCCACCAGTCGAGGTCGGTGTCGGAGGTGTTGCGCAACCCGTGCACATTGCCCGGGGCCGTCAGGGCGAGGGATCCCGGGGCGACAGGGTGGGGGCGGCCGTTGAACAGGAACTCCCCGTGGCCGTGCAGGACGAGGTAGATCTCCTCCGTCCGGGTGTGCCGGTGTTCACCGCTGAGCCCGCCGGGAGGGACGGACGCCCATTCGACCGCCTCGGTGGGGGAGGCGAGCTGCCGTCGGCCGGCGAAGCACTTCCAGCGGGTGCGTCCGGCCGCGCCGTGCACCCCGTGGACGATCGCGGCGTCCGTCACCGTTCCGGCCGAGGAGAACCCGGGGGAAGCGCGGAGGGTACCCGCGGGGGCGAGGGGCGGCCGGACGCGGGCCGCGCGGACGCCGTTCAACGGGGCACCCCCGCCGACAGCTCCGCCAGCCGCTCCGCGGCCGTCGCGAGCTCGGCCTCGGTGACGTCGTTGACGAAGAGCGCGCTGCCGATCCCGACGGGCAGCGGCAGGCGCTGCTTGCCGTCGCGGTGGCGGACGGTGTCCCGCAGCGCGGGCACCAGCACCTCCGGGGCGCACAGGGGGTGCCAGGACGGCAGGCCGAGCCGGTGCATCACGTCGAGGACGCGCTCGCGCTGGTGGGCGCTGACCAGCCCGCGGCGCTCGGCCATCACGGTGGTGAGGGCCATGTCGACCGCGACGGCCTCGCCGTGCAGCAGCGCGGGAAGCGCGTGCATCTCGATGGTCGGGCTGAAGGTGTGGCCGTAGTCGACGACCCGCTCCAGCACCTTCTCCCACAGGTTGGGCTGGAGCTCCTCCAGCATGCCGTGGATGGCGCGTTCGACCACCTCGGTCGCGGGGTCGAGGTGCAGTCCGCGGGCCGCGAGCCGCTGGTCGACCGGGGCGTCCGCCGGCGTGAGCCCGACTCCGGACGCCGGGCTCTGCATCTTGTCGCGCAGGAGACCGGTGCCGTGCTGCTCCAGCAGGTCGAAGAGGCGGGCGTCCTTGATCAGGGCGATCTTGAGGATCTCGGCGAGGCCGTTGCTGATGTGCCGGTCGTCGAGGGTGGCGAGGAAGGTGCGGTCCAGAAGGGTGCGGTCGGCCGGGAAGTAGGTGCCGAGCCGGTTCTTGTGGCCGTTGTGGTTGACTCCGGTCTTCGCGCCGACTCCCGCGTCGACGAGGCCGATCAGGGTGGTGGGGATCCGGATGAACGGGGTCGCGCGCCGGTAGAGGCTGGCCGCGAAGCCGACGATGTCCATGAGGACCCCGCCGCCTATCGCGATCACCGGCTCGCGCCTGCGGTCGATGCCGAAGGAGTCCAGGGCCTCGGCGACGCGCAGCACCGCGTCCATCGACTTGTGCGTCTCCCCGTCCTCCAGGACGAGGACCCGGTGCTCGACGCCGTGGTGCTCGAAGTACGCGCGGACGCGCTCGCCGTACAGGGAGTCGACCACGGTGTCGGTGACGACGAAACGGCGCAGACCGGTGCCGCCCACGGCGTCTTCCAGGATCGTGGGGTTCCGCGGGTCCAGGAGGTTCTCGCCGGCCCGGATCTCGTACTGCACAGGGTTGCTGGTCTGCACCGACCAGTGCGTCACCGGGCTGCCCACCGCGAAGAGACCGTCGTTGCCGCGCGTGGTCTGGATGTCTTGCTGCATCAGGATTCCGTCCTTCGACGAAGAGTGTCGGTTGTCCGTCGTGGATCGATTCGGGGCAGCGTGAATGAGTGTCCGCGGGGCGAGGCCGAAGCCTTCGCCGCTGGACCCGGCCACGGTGCGTGGCGGCCCCCCGTCGGCCACGACCCTGCCACGAGTTTCATTGCGCGCGCAAGTACAATCTTCGAGACGAAGGGCTGAAGCGACGGGAAATGGCCAGCGGTCGGGCAGGTTGACCGAGGGGGAGTCGTGCTTGCGCAAGGAAGTTCGGTTCCCTTGCGGGGTGTCGTCCGGGGGTGGCCGTGGCGTGCGAAAGCCCCTGCCGGTCGCGGCAGGGGCTTCGGTACGGGGCGGGGCGGCCCGGAGGGGAGCGGCGCGGGTCAGCGGTCGAGCGTCGGGGTGTAGCGCAGCCGGGCCACCACCGAACTGGTCCTGCTGTCCAGGGCCGCCACTTCGAGGGCCATGCCCACCTCCTGGCGGAAGAGCACGCCTATGTCCGCGACAACCGAGCGGCCGGCGTCGGTGATGCGCACGACCACGCCGCGGCGGTCGGTCTCGTGGGCGGCGCGCTCCGCGAACTCGCGCTTCTCCAGGCGGGCCACCGCCCGGGTCGCCGAGGACTGGTTGAGCCCGAGCTGCTGGGCCAGTTCGTTCATCCGCATGCCGGCCGGATCGCCGGTGCTCAGGGCCTGCAGGGACAGGAAGTCCGTGAGTCCCAGCCCGAATTCCTCGGACAGCTGCCGGTCCAGCAGGGTGCCGACTTCCGCGACCAGTACCGACAACTGGCTCCACAGCTCGACGCTGTCTTCCTTGCGCGATCGCATGACTGCTGCCTTCTTCATGTGGCCGAAGGGCCGTCCGTTCCGGAGCGGAGGAGGTGGGGAGGGGCGGGCCGGAGCCCCGCGGTGACGGCCGGGGCGGCCGGCCTCGTGGACAGGATACGGCCGCCGCTACTGAAGGTAAACCTGCGGTGCGCTCACACTTTTTCATGCTCGCACAATGATCTTGGGGGAACTTGATGACGTGACAATCTCGCGCCGTTCGGCGGATCCGGTGAATTGGCAGGTCATTCCTGCCCTGTCGGTGCGGTCGCGCGTGGGGCCGGTTCGGGTTTTCCTTGCGGGCGCAACGACATTGCTCTACTGTCGCCTCCGGTCGAACGGGCCGCCCGCCTCTGTGCGGCGGCCCGGTGACCCGGGGCATTCGTCGTGCCCGCGCGGTGCCGGGGGCACGGCGGGCTTCCGAAGGGGGGACATCATGCGCGGCACCGCCACGGAGCCGTCTTCCGCACCCGTGCTCGGGGGGCTGCCGACGGCGCGGACAGTGGACCACTACGCGTTCACCGTGCCCGATCTGAACGGGGCCGTCGACTTCTTCACCGAGGTGCTCGGCGGCGAACTGTGCTACCGCGAGGGCCCGGTCGAGGACCCGTCCGGCGACCGGATGAGCCGCCGGCTGGGCGTCCACCCCCGGGCCGTGGCCCATGTCGCCCTGGTCAGGCTCGGCCCGTACAGCAACCTGGAACTCTTCCAGTACACGGCACCCGACCAGGTCGCCGCACCGCCCGGACCGAACGACGTCGGAGGCCACCACCTGACCCTGCGGGTGGCGGACCCGGACGCCGCCGAGGCACGCCTGCGTGCCGCGGACGTGGTGCGCCTGGGCCCCACCGGGAACCGCGGCGTACGACCGGACGACGAGCGCCGCTGGTTCCTGAGCCCCTGGGGCATGATGCTCGCCCTGTGCGGTCCTCCGCGCCCCGGGCCCCGGACCGCCGCGACCGGGCGGTTCGTGCCCCCGGGGCCGCCGGACGCCGACGGGGAGGGACCGCTGCGCCTGCTGGGCGTCGACTGCGTCGGATACACCGTGGCCGACCTGGACGCGGCGGTGGAGTTCTTCACCGGGGTGCTGGGCGCCGAAGTCGTCGAGGGGGCGCACGGCGGACCACCGGCGGACCGCGCGGACCACTGGCCGCCCGGGGCCGAACGGACACGGTGCGTGGTGCTGCGCACCGGCCCCACCGCCAACTGCGAACTGACGCAGTGCGGGACGAACGCCCTGCGCGGACGGCCCCCTCGCAACAGCGACGTCGGAGGCCACCACCTCGCCTTCTACGTCGACGACGTCGACGCCGCCGCGGACCACCTGCGCCGGCGGCCCGGCGTGACGCTGATGGGCGAACCGGAGACGATCACCTCCGGACCGATCGCCGGGGACCGCTGGCTGTACTTCGGCACTCCCATCGGCATCCAGATGGAAGTGATCCACATGCCGGACGGATCCCTGCCCTACGAGGCAGGGACGACGGCCCGTCGCGCCACGCCCGGACGCCTGCGCTGGCACGACCGTCCCTGACCGCGGCGGACGGCCGCCCGGCGACCCACATCACCAGGGGGATCCTCTTGAAGCTGCTCGCACCGTTACCGACCCGCCCCGCCGGCGCCCTGCGGAAGGCCGCCGAAGCGGGGACGGCCCTGTGGCTCGACCACCGTCACACCCCGCCCTCCGCCTCTCTTCCGCACACCGGGGGCGAGACCGACGAGAACGTCCAGGGTGTGCTCCTCCCCGGCGGACCCGCGCTGCGGGCCGACGCCGGTCCCGCGGCGATCCTCGCCGCCGCGGCCGGCGACCGTACCGCCACGATGGGGCCCGTGCACTCCGTGACCGGCTACCGGCAGGTCATGGACAGGGTGCTGACCGCCCTGGAGACGGCGGTCGCCGCAGGCACCCCGCCGCCCCCGCTCCCCCTCGCGATCGAGTACTCGGTCCCCGGCGCCGACGCCGCGGCGGACGCACGCCTCGACCTGGTCGGCGGCTGGGAGGCCAAGGCGATGCGCGGACGTGCCGGACTCGCCGGCGCGCACCTGGTGTACGCCGCGCTGCGGCACGACCTCACCACCGACCGCTGGGCGCGCCTGGCGGCGAGCGGGGCCCGCGCCCCGCACCTCCTGTGGACCGCTACCGGCCCCTCGGTCACCGTCGACCGCAGCGTCCACTACGCCGAGAGGTGTCTGTTCCCCGGCACCGGCCTGGCCCTTTCCCCCGCCGTCCTGCGGGAGTTCGGCGAGCGCGGTGTGGTCACGGGCCCGACCGCACCCGACGCCGTCGGGGCACGACGCGTCGTCGACACCCTCACCTGGTTCGGCGTGCGCCTCGACACCGACGCCGGCTGAGGTATCCCTCCGCCGTCCCGCGCGCCCGGAACGCCGCGCGGGGCACACCTCGTCACGACCACAAGGAATCACCTCATGAAGACGATGAAACGCCGCATGTTCCTGTCCGGTACGGCCGCCGCGGGCGGCGCCTTCGCGATCGGCGCGACCGGGCACGGTACCGCGGACGCCGCCGGAGCCCGGAAGCCGCCCGCGGATCCGGGCGCCCGGGCGGTCCTGGTGGGCCCGGACGACCGCCGCTACGCCGACCTGCGCCGCGGCACCAACCAGCGCTGGGTCGGCAGCCCGGAGCAGATCCGTCTCGTCAGCACCACCGACGAGGTCGTCGGAACCGTCCAGGAAGCGGTGGACTCCGGACGGCGGCTGGCCGTGCGCAGCGGCGGCCACTGCTACGAGGACTTCACCACGCACGAGGACATCGCGGTCGTCCTGGACCTCTCGGGGATGACCGGCGTCTCGTACGACGCCGGGCGCCGCGCCTTCGCCGTCCTGCCGGGCACCCCGCTGGGCCGCGTCTACGAGAGCCTCTACAAGGGCTGGGGCGTCTACCTCCCGGCCGGGAACTGCCCCAGCGTCGCGGCCGGCGGACACATCCAGGGCGGTGGCTACGGCTCGATGAGCCGACGGGACGGACTCGCCGTCGACCATCTGTACGGCATCGAGGTCGTCGTGGTCGGAGCCGACGGAAAGGCGCGTGCGGTCACCGCGACCCGCGAGCCGGACGACCCCCACCGGGAGCTCTGGTGGGCGCACACCGGGGGCGGGGGCGGCAACTTCGGCGTGGTGACCCGCTACTGGCTCCGGTCGCCCGACGCCACCGGGGCCGAACCGGCCGATCAGCTTCCGGCGCCGCCCCGCGAGGTGTGGCTCAGCGAGGTCGCCTGGCCCTGGCAGGACCTGAACGAGGCCCGCTTCACCCGGCTGATGTGGAACCACGGGGACTGGCACGCCCGCAACAGCGCCCCCGACTCCCCGTACACCGCGCTGTTCAGCCAGCTCAAGCCCTTCCACAAGTCGGCCGGTGCCGTGGTGCTCGACTCGCTGGTGGACGCCGGCGCCCCCGGCGCCGAGCGCATGCTGCGGAGCTACGTCGACGCGGTGTCCGCCGGCGTCGGGGTGAAGCCGCAGGTGCGCCAGTACCGGCGCGTGCCCTGGCTCCACTCGACCCAGTGGCCGGGCTTCACCGGGCCCGACCCCACGGTCAGGTTCAAGGGCAAGTCGGCCTACGCGAAGCGCACCTACACGGACGAGCAGATCGCGGCGGCCTACCGGCATCTGACGCGCGACGACTTCCACAACCCCGGCGCCCTGTTGATGATCGCCTCCTACGGGGGAGCGGTGAACAGGGTTCCCGCCCACGCCACCGCGGTGCCCCAGCGCGACTCCGTTCTGAAGTACCAGGTCGTCTCGGTCTGGAACGACGCGGCCGACGACGCGGCCAACATCGGCTGGGTCCGCGAGTGCTACCGCGACATGTTCGCCTCGACCGGCGGGGTGCCGGTGCCGAACGACACCAACGACGGTTGCTTCGTCAACTACGCCGACACCGACCTCGGCGACCCCCGCTGGAACACCTCGGGCGTCCCCTGGCACGACCTCTACTACAAGGGCGGCTACCGGCGGCTCCAGAAGGCCAAGGCCGCCTGGGACCCCACCGGCTTCTTCCGGCACGCCCAGACGATACGCCCCGCCTGACCCGATCCCTCACCGTCCCCTTCCTCCCAGGTGGTCCTCGCCGTGTCCTCCTCCCCTTCCCTGCCCGGCCCCTCCGCCCGGCTCTCCTCCCTCACCGGCATGCGGTTCCTCGCCGCCTTCCTCGTGTTCCTCTTCCACCTCTCGCTGCTCGACGCCTACTCGACCCCCGAGGGCGAGCACGGCCCGTTCGCCGCCGCCCTGAAGAACGGGGGCTGGGCGGGCGTCACCTTCTTCTTCGTCCTCAGCGGCTTCGTCCTGACCTGGTCGGCCAGGGACAAGGACGACGCCCCCGCCTTCTGGGGACGCCGACTGGCGAAGATCTACCCCAACCACGTCGTCACCTTCGTGCTCGCCCTCGTCCTGTACGCGTCGGCCTCCGCGACCGCGGACCGCGCCGTCCCCAACTTCCTGCTGCTCCAGGCGTGGATACCGCGTGACGACGTCTTCTTCAGCATCAACAACCCCAGCTGGTCGCTCTCCTGCGAGCTGCTCTTCTACCTGCTGTTCCCCGTGCTGCACCGGGCGGTGTGCCGGATCGGGAGCCGACGGCTGTGGTGGTGGGCCGGCGGGACCGCCGCGGCGATCGTGCTCCTCCCGCTCGTGGCCCTGTTGCTCTCCGCGGGGGAGCGGTTCGGCCCGAACCACGCCAACTCCCCGCTGTACGGCCACTCGATCGGCCAGATGTGGTTCGTCTACATCTTCCCGCCCACCCGGGTCCTCGACTTCGCGCTCGGCATCCTGATGGCCCGGATCGTGCTCACCGGCAGGTGGATCGGACTGGGCGTCCTGCCGGCCCTGGGCCTCACCGCCGCCGCCTACGCGGTGAGCCTCGAAGCGCCCTTCCTGTTCTCCCTGAACGCGGTCGTCGTCGTCCCGTTCGCCCTCCTCGTCGCGGCCACCGCGGCGAGGGACGCGCAGGGCACCGGGACGGTGCTCGGCGGTCGCGCGTGGGTGTGGCTCGGTGAGGTCTCGTTCGCCTTCTACCTGGTGCACCAGACCCTGCTGTCCTTCACCCAGGAACGGCTCGGGTTCCGGGAGGCGGACTCCCTCGCGGAAGCGGCCGGCGTCGCCGCGCTCGTCGCCGCGGCGAGCCTGCTGCTGGCCTGGCTGCTGTACGCGGGAGTCGAGCGGCCCGTGATGCGCGCCTGGTCCCGGCGGGCCCGGGCCCGGGTTCGGAACGAGGAGGTGCGGGCCCTCGACGCCCTGCTCACCGCACCGGAAACCCCGGTGCGGGAGGACGGCGGGAAGGCCGTCACCGCCGACGCGCCCTGAGCCGACGTGCCCCTCGTCAGGACCTCCCGCCGTCGGGAGACGGCCCCGGCGAGGGGCACGGGCCCGTGCCCCCACCGATCCGCCCCGAGGAGCGCCCCATGCCCCTGCCCGTCCTCGCGATGATGCTGTGCACCTTCTGCGTCGGCACCGCCGAGAGCGTCATCGCCGGAATCCTTCCCGACATCGCCGGCCGCGTCGGCGTCTCCCTGAGCGCGGTGGGCATGCTGATCAGTGTGTACGCGCTGGTCGTGGTGGTCGCCGGACCGTGCCTGACGGCCCTCACGGCCCGGACGCGCAGAGCCGTCCTGCTGCCCGGGATGATGGGCGTGTTCGTCCTCGGGAACGTCGTCGCCGCACTCGCCCCCGGTTTCGCCTGGCTGGTCGCGGGCCGGATCGTCAGCGCCCTGGCCCACTCCACCCTCATCGCCGTCTTCGTCGCGGCCGCACGGGACATGGCGCCCCCGGACCGGCGAGCCGCGTGGGGGGCCAGGATCACCCTCGGCATCGGCCTCGCGACCGTCGTCGGCGTGCCGGCGGGAACCCTGGTCGGGCACGCCTGGGGCTGGCGTGCCACCTTCTGGGTCCTGGCCGCCCTCAGCGCGGTGTCGACGCTGCTGCTCCTGCGCCACAACGTCCCGGAGCCTCCGCCCGCCGGACCGGACGCCCCCCGCGCCACCGCCGCGGGCCGCCGACGGGGCTTCGCCATTCCCCTGCCGATGGTCCTGGTCGCCCTGGTCATCGTGCTGGGGACCGGAGGCGTCTTCGCCCTCTACACGTACGCGTCCCCCTACCTGACGGACGCCGCCGGATTCGAGTCCTCCACCGTCACCGTCCTGCTCTGGCTCTACGGACTGGGCGGCATCGCCGGCAACGTGATCGGAGCCCGGGCCGCCGACCGGAGCCTGTCCGCCGCCGTGTCCGGCACGCTGGGGACCGTCGCCGCGGCCCTGCTCCTGCTCACCCTGCTCGCCGACAACGCCTGGGCGGTGGCCGTCCTCTTCTGCGTCCTCGGCGCCGCGTACTTCGCCACCATCCCGGCGCTCAACTCCCAGATCGTCGCCTCCGCGGGTCCCACGTCGGCCGCGATGGCGCTCAGCGTCAACAACTCGGCCTTCTGCGTCGGCATCGCGCTCGGCAGCTGGCTCGGCGGCGCCTTCCTCGCCCGCGGGCACGACGTCCTCGCCGTCCCGGCGGGGGCGGCCGCGCTGGCCGCCGGAGGACTGCTGCTCAGCGCGGTCACCGCCCGGATGCTGCGCAAGGGGCGCACGGCGGACGGGCCCCGGGCCACCGTCGCCGCGTGAACGGGACCGCCGGCCCCGCCGGCCGGGAGGACGCCCTATCCCAGGCGCGGGATCTCGATGGCGGGGCAGCGGTCCATCACCATGTCCAGGCCCGCCCCGCGGACGCGGGCGAAGGCGGCCTCGTCGACCACGCCCAGCTGGAACCAGACCGCCTTGGCGCCGATCGCCACGGCCTCGTCGGCGATCCCGCCCGCGAGGTCGCCGTTGACGAAGACGTCGACGACGTCGACCGGGAACGGGATGTCCGCGAGGGACGCGTAGCCCCGCTCGCCGTGGACCGTCTCCGCCTTCGGGTGGACCGGGACGATCCGCTTCCCGAAGCGCTGGAGGACGGCCGCGACCCCGTGGGCCGCCCGCGCCCGGTTGTCCGACAGGCCCACCACCGCCCAGGTGTCACCCGTGGACGTCAGGATCCGCCGTACCGCCCCCGACGCGGAGTACTCGGCGGGACCGGTGGTCGTGCTGTCGGCGCTCATCGTCTCTGCTGCCTCTCCTCTGCGTGATCCGTCTCCCGGGGAACGAGCCGCGCCGGCCCCTGATTCCCGGCGTTCCCGGCCGACCGGCGTTCCCGGCCGACCGGCGGTCGCCGCCTCCGGCCGGTCACCGCCCCCGGACCGGCCGCAGGGGAGCACCGGGCCGGCGGAACGTAGGCTGGCCGGATGCAGGAGCAGTACCGCACCCCGGCCCGCGAGGGCGTGCACGAGACCGAGATCAACCGCTCGCGCTTCCTCTGCGCGCTCGCGCCCGTCGCCGACGAGCGGGAGGCGCAGGAGTTCGTCGCGCGCGTCCGCGCGGAGCACCCGACCGCCACCCACAACTGCTTCGCCTACGTCCTCGGCGCCGACGCCTCCGTGCAGAAGGCCAGCGACGACGGCGAACCGGGCGGCACGGCGGGCGTCCCCATGCTCCAGATGCTGCTGCGCCGCGACATGCGGTACGCCGCCGCCGTCGTCACCCGCTACTACGGCGGCGTGAAGCTCGGCGCGGGCGGCCTGATCCGCGCGTACGGGGGAGTGGTCGGCGAGGCCATCGACGCGCTCGGCACCGTGACCCGGCAGCGCTTCCGGCTCGCCACCGTCACCGTCGACCACCAGCGGGCGGGCAGGCTCGAGAACGACCTGCGGGCGACGGGCCGCGCCGTCCGCGACGTGCGGTACGCCGACGCCGTCACGATCGAGATCGGCCTCCCGGACGCCGATGTCCCCGCCTTCCGCGCCTGGCTCGCCGCCGCCACGGCGGGCGCGGCCGTGTTCGAACTCGGCGGCGAGGCGTACGGCGACGTGTGACGTGCGCACCGTGACGTACGAGAAGTGGAGTGCGGCGCGTGACGCGTGACGGGCGGTCCCGGGCCGCCGGGCGACGAGGACGGCCGCGTCCCCGCCCCCGCTCGGGATAGCGTGGTGGACGCACACGACGGGAACCGGCGGCGAGGAGCGGCACACATGCGGGGTGGGACGGCATCGTGAGGCTCCTGCACACCTCGGACTGGCACCTCGGCCGGTCCTTCCACCGCGTCGGACTCCTCGGCGCCCAGGCCGCGTTCCTCGACCACCTCGTGGCCGCCGTCCACGAGCACCGGGTCGACGCCGTCCTCGTCGCCGGGGACGTCTACGACCGGGCCGTGCCCCCGCTGCCCGCCGTCGAGCTCTTCGACACCGCCCTGCACCGGCTCGCCGACGCCGGGGTCCCCACCCTCATGATCTCCGGCAACCACGACTCGGCCCGCCGCCTCGGCGTCGGCGCCGGGCTCATCGAACGGGCCGGCATCCACCTCCGCACCGACCCCGACGGCATCGGCACCCCCGTCGTCCTCACCGACGCCCACGGCGACGTCGCCCTCTACGGCCTGCCCTACCTGGAGCCCGCCCTCGTCCGCGAACGGCTCGGAGCCGGAAGGACCGGCCACGAGGCCGTGCTCACCGCCGCCATGGACCGGGTCCGCGCCGACCTCGCCCGGCGGCCCGCCGGCACCCGCTCCGTCGTCGTCGCCCACGCCTTCGTCGCCGGCGGCGCCCCCAGCGACAGCGAGCGGGACATCACCGTCGGCGGCGTCTCCGCCGTCCCCGCCGGGATCTTCGACGGCGTCGACTACGTCGCTCTCGGACACCTCCACGGCAGCCAGGCCCTCACCCCCCGCGTGCGCTACTCCGGCTCCCCCCTCGCGTACTCCTTCTCCGAGGCCCGCCACCGCAAGACCATGTGGCTCGTCGATCTCGGCCCGGCCGGACCCGACGGCGCGGAACTCGACGCCGAACGCCTCGACTGCCCCGTCCCCCGCCCCCTCGCCCGGCTCCGGGGCCGTCTGGACGACCTCCTCGCCGACCCCGCGCTCGCCCGCCACGAAGGGGCCTGGGTCGAGGCGACGCTCACCGACCCCGTACGGCCCGCCGACCCCATGAACCGGCTCGCCGCACGCTTCCCGCACACCCTCCACCTGGTCTTCGACCCCGAGCGGACCGGGGGCGACTCCGGCGACTCCTACGCCCGGCGGCTCCGGGACCGCAGCGACCGGCAGATCGCGGAGGACTTCGTGGCCCACGTACGCGGCGGCGCGGCACTCGACGGAGCGGAACGGGCCGTCCTGTACGGCGCCTTCGACGACGTACGGGTCGGCACGGCCGAACGCGAGGCGGGCCGGTGAGACTGCACCGCCTGGAGATCACCGCGTTCGGGCCCTTCGGCACCACGCAGACGATCGACTTCGACGCCCTCTCCTCCGCCGGGCTCTTCCTGCTCCACGGACCGACCGGCGCGGGCAAGACCTCCGTCCTCGACGCCGTCTGCTTCGCCCTCTACGGCAGCGTGCCCGGCGTCCGCCAGACCCCCGGCGCCACCCTGCGCAGCGACCACGCCCCCGCCGGCACGTACACCGAGGTCCTCCTCGAACTGACCGTGGGGGACCGGCGCCTGGAGATCACCCGCCGCCCGGCCCAGCAGCGGCCCAAGAAGCGCGGCACCGGCTTCACCACCGAGAAGGCGCAGACCTGGCTGCGCGCGTACGACCCCGCCACCGGCGCCTGGACCGGCCTCAGCCGCTCCCACCAGGAGACAGGCGAGGAGATCACCCAGCTCCTCGGCATGAGCCGCGAGCAGTTCTGCCAGGTCGTCCTCCTCCCGCAGGGCGACTTCGCCCGCTTCCTGCGCGCCGACGCCGAGGCCCGGGGCAAGCTCCTCGGCCGCCTCTTCGACACCCGGCGCTTCGCCGCCGTCGAGGAACGCCTGGCCGACCTGCGGCGCGTGACCGAACAGCGGGTGCGGGAGGGGGACGAACGGCTGCTCGCCCTCGCCCACCGCATGGCCCAGGCCGCCGGCGGCCTGGGCGCGGCCCGCACCCCCGTCGAGGAACGGCCCGGAGATCCCGGGCTCGCCGCATCCGTCCTCACCCGGGCCGCCGTCGCCCGCTCCGAGGCGTACGAGGCCCTCGACGTCGCCCGCGTGCGGCTCGCCGCCCGCGAGCGCGCGCGGGGCGCGGCGCGCGCCGCCCTCGACGCGGAGAACGACCTCGCCGCCCGCCAGGCCCGCCACGCCGACGCCCTCCTGCGCCGCGAACGGCTCACCGGTCGGGCGCCCGAACGCGACCGCCTCCGGACCGCCCTCGACCGGGCCCTGAGGGCCGACCGGGTCGCCCCCGCCCTGGCCCTGCGCCGGGACGCCGGGCGCGAGCACGCCACCGCGCTGGCCGCCCTCGGACGGACCCGCGCCCTGCTGCCCGCCGACCTCGCGGACGCCGGGACCGAACAGCTCTCCGCCCTGCAGAACAGGCTCCGCGGCGAGCTCGGCGGACTCGAATCGGCCCGCCGCGCAGAGCGGCGCGCCGCCGCCGTCGCGGAGGAACGGGCCGTCCTGGTACGGGAGGCGCGCGCCGACGAGGACGTCCTGCGGGACGCGGCCGACCGGCTGGCCGGCTGGGAGCCGCGCCGCGCCGCGCTCGCCGGGCGCGTCGAGGCCGCGCGGGACGCGGTGGCCCGCGCCGAGCACCTCGCCGGACGCCTGGAACCCGCCCGCCGCCGGCTCGCCGCGGCCCGCCGCCGCGATGCCCTCGCCCGGGACGCCGGGGCGGCCGAACTCCGCCTCGCGGAGGCGCGCGAGCGGCGGAACGACGCCCACGAGGCATGGCTCGACGTCAAGTCCCGCCGCCTGGAGGGCATCGCCGCCGAACTCGCGGTTACCCTTGTTTTGGGCGACCCCTGCCAGGTCTGCGGCTCCACCGTCCACCCGGCCCCCGCCCGCACCACCGCCGACCACGTCGACCGCGCCACGGAGGAGGCCGCCTACGCGGCCCACACCGCGGCGGAGGAGGCCCGCGCCTCCGCCGAGCGCGAACTGGCGGTCACCCGGGAGTCCTGGGCCGCGGCCCGCGCGGAGGCCCGGACCGGCCCGGACGGCGACACGGCCGCCGCCGACCCCACCGCCGAGGAACTCGCCGGTGAGGTGGAGGAGCTGACACGGCTCCACGCCGAGGCCCACGCGCTCGCCGGACAGGCGCACGCCGCGCGCGAGGCGCTCGCGCGGGCCGAGCGGGAGCACGAGGAACGGACGGGGGCGCAGCGGGAGGCCGAGCGGCGGGTCGCCGCGCGGACCGCGCGGTGCGAGGCCCTGGACCGGGAGCGGGCCGAACTCGACGAGGAGGTCGCCCGGGGGCGCGGCGCGTTCGCCACCGTGGCCGAACACGCCGCCCGCCTGGAGCGGCGGATCGCCCTCCTGGCCGACGCCGCCGGCACCGTGGCCTCCGCCGACCTCGCCGCCCGGCGGCTGAAGGAGGCCGACGACCGGCTCGCCGACGCCGCCTACCGCGCCGGCTTCACCACCCCCGACGAGGCAGCCGCCGCCCTCCTGCGGGAGGAGGAGCGCCGCGACCTCCAACGGCGTCTGGACGCCTGGCAGGCGGAGGAGGCCGTCGTCGCGGACCGGCTCGCCGAACCGGGCACCGCGGCCGCCGCCGCGCTCCCGCCCGCCGACCCCGCCGCCGCCGAGGCCGCCCACGCGGCGGCGGAACGCGCGCTCCGCGAGGCCGACTCGGCCCTGGCCGCCGCCCGCGAGCGGGTCACCGGCCTGGCCGGACTCTCCCGGCGGGTCGCCGCCGAGGTCCGCGAGCTGGGACCGCTCCGCGAGGAGTACGAGCGGGTGGCCCGCCTCGCCGGACTCACCGCCGGCACCTCCGCCGAGAACGAGCGCCGGATGCGCCTGGAGTCGTACGTCCTGGCCGCCCGGCTCGAACAGGTCGCCGCCGCCGCCACCGCCCGCCTCCGGCGCATGTCCTCGGGCCGCTACACCCTCGTCCACTCCGACGCGCGTTCCGGCGGCAAACGGGCCGGCCTCGGGCTGCACGTGGTGGACGCCTGGACCGGCAGCGAGCGCGACACGGCCACGCTCTCCGGCGGCGAGACCTTCTTCGTCTCGCTCGCCCTCGCCCTCGGCCTCGCGGACGTCGTCACGGACGAGGCGGGCGGGGTCCGGCTCGACACCCTCTTCATCGACGAGGGCTTCGGAAGCCTCGACGAGCAGACCCTCGACGAGGTCCTCGACGTCCTGGACTCGCTCCGGGAACGGGACCGCAGCGTCGGCATCGTCAGCCACGTCGGTGACCTGCGGCGGCGCATCCCCGCCCAACTGGAGGTCGTCAAGGCGCGGCACGGGTCGGCGGTGCGGCTGCGGACCGGCGGGGACGCGCTCGACGGCTGAGGACGCGCCGGCCGGTGGCGCCCGGGGAGCGCGCGACGGTCGGGGAGGAAGGACGGCGGGGGAGTTCCCGGCCGCTCGGGCGGGCGGCCGGGAACTCCCGCTCCCGCCTCAGAGCCGTGAGATCTCGTCCACCAGGTCGTCCAGGCCCAGCGGCCCCTGGGAGAGGGCCGCCATGTGCCACGCCTTCGCGTCGAACGCGTCGCCGTGCGCCGCCCGCGCGTTGGCCCGGCCGAGGAGCCAGGCGCGCTCGCCCAGCTTGTAGCCGATGGCCTGTCCGGGCACCGAGAGGTAGCGGGTCATCTCGCTCTCCACGAAGGCCGGCGGGCGGCTGCTGTGGAGCTGGAAGAACTCCTGGGCCAGCTCCGGGGTCCACCGCTCGCCCGGACGGAAGGGCGAGTCCGCCGGGATCTCCAGGCCCAGGTGCATGCCGATGTCCACGACGACCCGGCACGCGCGCATCATCTGGCCGTCGAGGTATCCCAGGCGCCGTTCCGCGTCGGGCAGGAAGCCGAGTTCGTCCATCAGGCGTTCCGCGTACAGCGCCCAGCCCTCCATGTTGGCGCTGACCTTGCCGATGGTCGCCTGGTAGCGGGAGAGCCGGTCGGCGACGTGCACCCACTGCGCGGACTGGAGGTGGTGCCCGGGCACGCCCTCGTGGTACCAGGTCGACACCAGGTCGTACACCGGGAAGCGGGTCGTGCCGTCCACGGGCAGCCAGGTGCGGCCGGGCCGGGAGAAGTCCTCGGACGGGCCGGTGTAGTACGGCGCGGCGGCGCCGCCGGGCGGGGCGATGCGGGACTCCACCCGGCGCACCCGCTCGGCGAGTTCGAAGTGGGTGCCGTCGAGCGCCTCGACGGCCTCGTCCATGAGCCGCTGGAGCCAGACCCGGACCTCGTCGACGCCCTCGATGTGCGCGCCGTGCTCGTCCAGGTGGGCGAGCGCCTCCCACGGGTCCGCGCCGGGCAGGATCCGCCCGGCCTCGGTCCGCATCTCGCCGAGGATGCGGTGGTACTCGGACCAGCCGTACGCGTAGGCGTGGTCGAGGTCCAGGTCGGTGCCGTTGAAGAAGCGCGACCAGCGCCGGTAGCGCTCGCGGCCCACCGTGTCCGGCGCGCCGGCGACGGCCGGGGCGTACACGTCCCGCATCCAGTCCCGCAGCGTCACGACGGCCGAGGTGGCGGCCCCGGCCGCCGCCGCCAGCTCGGCGCGGAGGCCGCCGGGGAGCGTGCCGGGCCCGGCGGCGAACTCCTCGAACCAGCCGGGTCCCCCGCCCTCGCCGCCCGCCCATTCGGTGAGCTGGCCGACGAAGGTGGCGGTGGCGCGCGGCCCCGCGTACAGCCTGCGCTCCAGGCCGAGCGCGAGCGAGGAGCGGTAGCCGTCGAGGGCGGCCGGGACCGCGCGCAGCCGGGCGGCGACCGCCGTCCAGTCCTCCTCGGTCTCCGTCGGCATCACGGTGAAGGCGATGCGGACGCTGTGCGCGGGCGAGCGCATGTTGCTGACGGTGCGCAGGTGCTCCTCACCCTCGTGCACGGCCAGTTCCGCCGTCAGGCGTTCCCGCAGCAGTCGCGCGCACCGCCGCTCGGCGTCACCGTCCGCGCCCGGCGCGCGCTCGGCCCCGTCGAGCCGGGCGAGCGTGCGGCGGGCGAGATCGGCCACGGCCTCCCGGCCCGCCGGCGAGAAGTCGGGCAGCAGTCCGGCGCTCTCCCTGACTCCCAGGTACGTACCGGTGATCGGGTCGAGGGCGATGAGTGCGTCGACGTGGTCGTCGGCGACCTGGCGGGGCAGCGGGCTGCTGGAGATCTCTGGCATGGAGGGCATCCTGACGCCTCCGGCGGGCCCGCGTCATCCTCGGCCGGGTTCGGTCGGCCGACAAGGGGCCCCCGCGGGCGGGAGGAGGGGTCCGCACTCCCACTGCTGGAAGATCAGCCGGGTCTCGACCCGGGCCACCTCCCGGCGGGAGGTGAACTCGTCCAGGACGAGTCGTTGCAGGTCGGTGGGGTCCGCCACGGCCACGTGGACCAGGTAGTCGTCGGGCCCGGTGAGGTGGAAGAGCGCCCGGGACTCCGGGAGCGCCCGGATCCGTTCGACGAACGGACCGATCAGTTCCCTTCGGTGCGGACGGACCTGGACGAGCAGGAGCGCTTCGAGTCCCCGGCCGAGTTTGGCCGGATCCAGACGTAGTTGGTGTCCGAGGACCACGCCCGTGCGCCGCAGCCGGGCCACGCGGTCCAGACAGGTGGAGGGAGCGACGCCGACCTCGGCGGCGAGGTCGCGGTAGGTGGTCCGGGCGTCGTTCTGCAGGAGGCGAAGAATGTGCAGATCGACCGTGTCCAGTACGACGGAATCGGCCATCGGGCGAACGTAGCACGGCGATTTCCCGCTACCGCCCGGTATCCGTTCACAGTGCCGCCCATGGATGCCATGGATCTCGACCCCTCGGCCACCCCGAGGGCCCTCGCCACCGAAGCCGTGCACGCCGGCCGCGAAGACCTCGCCGCGCTCGGACTGCACGCCCCGCCGCTCGACCTGTCCACCACCTATCCCTCGTACGACGCCCGCGCCGAGGCCGCCCGGATCGACGAGTTCGCCACCACCGGCGCCCGGCTCGACGGCCCGCCCGTCTACGCCCGGCTCGACAACCCGACCGTCGCGCGCTTCGAGGAGGCGCTCGCCCGCCTGGAGGGCACCGAGTCGGCCGTCGCCTTCGCCAGCGGCATGGCGGCCCTGACCGCCGTCCTGCTCGCCCGGGCGAGCCAGGGCCTGCGCCACGTCGTCGCGGTCCGCCCCCTGTACGGCTGCAGCGACCACCTCCTCGACGCCGGTCTCCTCGGCACCGAGGTGACCTGGACCGATCCGGCGGGCATCGCGGACGCGATCCGGCCCGACACCGGCCTGATCATGGTCGAGACGCCGGCCAACCCCACGCTCGCCGAGGCCGACGTCCGGGCCCTCGCCCACTCCTGCGGCTCGGTGCCGCTCCTGGTCGACAACACCTTCGCCACCCCCGTCCTCCAGCGGCCGGCCGGACAGGGCGCCCGGATCGTGCTGCACAGCGCGACCAAGTACCTGGGCGGCCACGGCGACGTCATGGGCGGGATCGTGGCCTGCGACGAGGAGTTCGCCCGCACCCTCCGCCAGGTCCGCTTCGCCACCGGCGGAGTGCTCCACCCGCTGGCCGGCTACCTCCTCCTGCGCGGCCTGTCCACCCTGCCGGTGCGGGTGAGGGCGGCCTCCGCGACGGCCGCGGAGCTGGTGCGGCGGCTCGCCGCGGACCCCCGGATCACCCGCGTCCACTACCCGCGGATCGGCGGCGCGATGATCGCCTTCGAGGTGGCGGGGGACCCGCACGACGTGATCGCCGGGGTGCGGCTGATCACCCCGGCGGTCAGCCTCGGCAGCGTCGACACCCTCATCCAGCACCCGGCCTCCATCAGCCACCGGATCGTGGCCGAGGGGGACCGGCGCTCGGCGGGCGTCAGCGACCGGCTGCTGCGCATGTCGGTCGGTCTGGAGGACGTCGAGGACCTCTGGCAGGACCTGACGCGGGCGCTCAGCGCTCCGCCGGCCGGGCCTCTCCGTGCCGCGGGGTCCGCGCGTCCGGACGCGGTGCCGGGGACAGCCGGGCGGTGATCACCAGCGTGCCCTCCTCGATCTGGTAGTCCAGCGGCAGGTTCAGCGCCCGCATCGCGGCCACCATCCCCGTGTTGGACGCCTGGGTCACGGCGTACACGCTGTCGCAGCCGGCCTCCTCGGCCATCGCCACGAGCCGGCCGAGGAGTTCGGAACCGATGCCGCGCCGCTGCCAGTCGTCCTCGACGATCAGCGCGACCTCGGTCTCGTCCCCGTCCCACAGCAGGTGGCCCAGGGCGACGAGGCGGCCGGAGGCGGTCCGCACGGCGAGGGTGCGCCCGAAGCGGGGACTGAGCAGGTGGTCGAGGTAGCGGTCGGCGTCGCGGACCGGACCGTGGTAGCGCAGGCCCAGGGTGCGGGCCGAGCAGCGGTCGTGCATGGCCCGCGCGGCGGCCAGGTCGCGCCGGTCGGCGCGGCGGACGGTGATCTCGTTGCCCCCGGGCAGGGTCAGGACGTCCCGGACGCGCGGGACGCGCGGGCCGAGCCGCGCGTCGAGCTCGACCAGGGCGCGGGCCCGCGCGAACTCGGTCGGGGTGAAGGGAAGATGGGGGCGCTCGACCACGAGCGTGCCGCCGTGCGGGTCGCGCAGCCGCATCACGGTCTCCTCCAGGACCCCTTCGACCGGGACCTGTTCACCGGTGGGGCGGCCGGCGAGGGAGACGGCCGGTACGGAGTGGAGGGTGCAGCGGCCGAGGAGCCGGCGCAGCGCGAGCGGCAGTTCGGCCGCGTCCAGCGCGGTACGGGTGGCGAGTTCGAGCACCCGCGTGGGCGTGTCCACCAGATCGTGGGCGTCGGCCCGTTCGGTCCAGGTGTCCCGCCCCCCGGCGGCCGAGGTCTCGTGGACGAGGGTCCGGGCGGAGAGGCCGGCGGGGGCGCGCAGCAGGAACTCGTCGGCCGTGCCGTCGGCCAGCGGGTGCGTCTGGAGGGTGAGGATGTCCACGCCCAGCCGGGCGAGGGCCGTGCACAGGGCGGCGAGGCTGCCCGGGGTGTCCGCGACGGTGGTGCGCATCCGCCACAGCGTGGTCCCGCCCGGCGTCCCGGACTCCTCCGGGACGCCGGTGTCCGGCTCCGGCCGTGTCGCGGGGGAGCGGCCGGGCGGACCGGCGGGTGGGGCGTGACCGTGCCTCCGTGCCCACCAGGTGTGGAAGGCCGCGGTGGCGACCAGCGCGATCGCCGAGAACACCAGCAGGTAGGGGCCGTCGGGTCCCTTGACCACGGTCTTGGCGATCGTGTCGGCCGCCACCACGGCGGTGAACAGGCCGGCCAGCTCGATCAGGTCGTGCCGCCAGTGGTGCGGGCGGCGGGTGCTCTTCGAGGACGTCACATCGGTCATGACCTCACTGTGGCCCAGCGGTGTTGCGTGATCGCGAACGCTCTGTGACTGATGGGTTAAGTGCCCGGCTGGTGCCCTGAAGACCGATTCAGGCCGTTTCCGCCAGGGGTTGATCGGCCCCCTGTCCGAGTGCGTTCAGCAGCCGCCCGGCCTGGACCACCAGCTGCGAGGAACCCCGTGCCGAGGCCACCCCCTCCAGCCCGGCGAGCCCGCCCCGCGCCCCGCACCGCTCCACGCAGTCCGCCGCGACCGCCAGCATCTCCCCGAGCCCCCGCACCGGCTTCTCCGCGCCGAGCAGCTCCGGCAGCATCGCCTCCAGGACCGTCCAGACCGTCCCGTACGCCCCGGTGGCGGAGGCCGTCCGGAGCGCGTCCGTCAACCGGTTCGGCTTGAGCGACCCCTCCGCCACCAGCCACGCCAGCTCCGTCCCGAGCGCCCGGCCGTTCAGCTCGCCCCGTGACGCCAGGACGAGCAGCGCGTCCACCGCGCGCAGCCGGTCGTCGGCGTCGACGCAGCCCAGCCCGAAGGCCAGGGCCAGGTGCACCGCACGGCCGACCGGCCCCCCGGCCTCGGCCAGCCCGGTCAGCGGCTCGGTCGCCCCGCGCTGGTCCCCGTCGACGGAGTGCGCCATGGCCGGGAGCAGACAGGCCGCCAGGACCTCGCGGTCGGCCGGGAGCACCGGGGCCCACTGCGCCCGGTGGTCGATCCAGTGGCAGCAGCGGCGGGGGGTCTCCCGCAGGGTGCCGCCCAGCCAGTGGAAGGCGGCCGGGAACTCCTCCCGCACCACCGCGCGCTCACCGAACCCGACCACGATCCGGTCGATCAGCCACCCCTCCCCCGAGGACCGCCGGTCCCCCCGGGGGAAGAACCGCACGGTCGCCCCCAACGCGTCCTCGTCCCGCAGCCAGGCGGCGAGCCGCAGACCGGCCGCCGTGCCGAGCGCCGCCGCCTCCCCGGCCGCCCGCCCCGCCGCCGGATCGGCGCGCAGGACCCGGACCAGGGCCTGGGCCAGATCCACCGGGGCCGGCTCCACGCCCGCGTCCCGGTAGGCCCGCAGCCGCTCCACGAGGACCAGCGGGTCGATCCCGCCGGTGCGCAGGGTCGGCGTGGCGAGCGGGAACGGCAGCTCGTCCGTGCCGATCAGCGCGGCGGCCTCCCACAACCGCGCGTCGAGGATTCCCGACAGGCCCTCGTGGGCACAGGAGTCCCGGCCGGGCACCTCCGCCCGGTGGACGTCGATCACCGACCGCTCCACCGCACCGAGCAGCGCCGCGAGCACCACGTGGATCCCGTGGGTGTGGTGCGCGAAGCGGTGGACCGTCTCCCAGGACGCCTTCGGGAACGCCTCCCGCACCGCCTCCACCACCGCCGCCCGGTCCCGGTGCGCGTGCCGCACCAGGCCGTCGAACGCCCGCTCGAACGCCACGGGGTCCTCCATGAGGTCCTCCTCCACCAGCTCCTCCACCAGCTCCGCGACCGTGGACGCCGCGGGCGCCACCGGTTCCGGTCCCGGCACTGGCGGCAGGATCTCCTCGTACGGCCCGGTGACGGCCTCCGCCAGGGCGTCCCCGAACACCTCCGCGGCCGCCCGCCGGTGCGCCGGTCCGAGGAGCCCGGCCGCCTCGGCCAGCTCGCCCCGCACCTCCGCGTCCACCGCGGACAGGTACCTGCCCACCAGCTTGAGGGCCCGCTCCTGGACGCCGGTGTCCTCGTGCCCGAACGCCTCCGCCACGGCCGGAAGCAGCTCCCCGGCCGCCCCCGGGTCCCGCGCCAGCACCCGGCCGACCAGCGCCAACTGCGCCCGCACCAGCTTCTTCTCGGTCCGGAAGAGCACCGCGCCCGTCATCTCGGCCAGCGCCCCGGCCGGCAGCGCCCCCGCCGCGGCGAGCCCCGCGAGGACCTCCTGCGCGTACCCGGCCACCGGCGACGGCGCGTCGGCCGCCATCCCGACCCAGTCCGGGACCCGCTCCCGCAGCTCCTCCCCGGTCGGCGCGAGGAGCCGCAGCACCTCCAGCGGGAACCGCAGGTCCCGCGCCCGCCCGCCGCGCAGCAGCCGCGACACGCACTGGTCCATCACCCCGGCCCGGTCGAGCACCCCCTCCGCGACGAGCGCCGTGATCGCCGTGGGCCAGTGCGCCGGCGCCTCCGGGCCGACCGGCCGGGCCAGCCGGTCGGGGGTCTCGCCCATCGCGAGCGCGTGCGCCACCAGGACCGGGGTCTGCGGGTCCTCACGGAGCCGCTGGAGGAGCTTCCCGCCGGTGATCCTCCGCGTCCACCCCAGGACGTAGCCGTCGGTCGCCGGCACCGGGCACCCGGAGCGCACCACGAGACCGTGGATCAGCTCGTAGCCGCTCTCCGCGACGGCCCGCCGCCCGGCGAGCCGCTCCGCCACGTCCGCCATCCACGCCGCGTCCCGGTCGGCGACCACCGACAGGACCAGGGCGTCGTGCCGGGGGTCCCACCCCGCCAGGTCGCGTCCGCCGAGCCAGGCCGCGGTCGCCGCCGCGTCCGTGTGGCAACCGGCCCCCGCCACGTACAGGGCGCGCCGGACCCGGCCCGCCTCGTCCCACCGCTTCCCGTCCCAGGCGCGCACCTCGGAGCGCAGCGCCTTCAGCCTCCCGAGGGCCTTCCTGCGGGCGGCGGCGTCCAGCGGCTCCAGGAGCTCCGGCACCTGGTGGGCCCGGCCGGCGCGCACCGCGTCGAGCAGCGCCTCGACCGCCGCCTCCGGGCCGGCCGGCCGGCCGGAGCCCGTGGACACCGGTGCGGACGGGCGTGCGCAGGCGGGCGTCTGTACGGATCGCGTCATGGGAAAAACCGTAGGACCCGCCACTGACAACGGTCCTGAACAGGGGTTTTCGCATCGAGGGCCGCCCCCGGCCCGGTGCCGTGCGACGACCTCGCGCCACTGGACTTCACGGTGCCGTCGAACGACTCCGCGTCACCGGGCGTCCCGTGTCACCGGGCGTCCCGTGTCGCCGGGCGTCCCGTGTCACCGGGCGTCCCGTGTCACCGGGCGTCCCGTGTCACCGGGCGTCCCGTGTCACCGGGCGTCCCGTGTCACCGGGCGTCCCGTGTCGCCGGACGCCCCGCGTCACCGGACGTCCCCGTCTCACTGCCCGACGAGCCCCGGCCGCAGGACCTTGGTGAACAGGACCTGCCCGCCCTCCGCCCGCAGGCGCACGGTCAGGTCCCCGCCGTGGCCGTCGATGGAGACCTCGCCGAAGTACTGCGGGCTCTCCATCGGGGACACGTTCCCGCGCTCGGGCGCCCGTACGAACACCCGGTCCGGGCCGAAGGTCCCGTCCAGCGCGTTCGCCGGGAAACCGCCCGCCGCCAGCGGCCCGGACACGAACTCCCAGAAGGGCGCGAAGTCCTTGAACGCGGCCCGCTCCGGCGCGTAGTGCTGCGCCGAGGTGTGGTGCACGTCCGCCGTCAGCCACACCGTGCCGGTGATCCGCCGGTGCTTGACGAACCGCAGCAGCTCCGCGATCTGGAGCTCCCGGCCCAGCGGCGCGCCCGGATCGCCCTGCGCGATCGCCTCGAAGTCCGCCGCCCCGTCGGGGACGACCAGGCCGATCGGCATGTCCGCCGCGAGCACCTTCCACACGGCGGTGGAGGCGGCCAGCTCCCGCTTCAGCCACGCCAGTTGCTCCGCGCCGAGGATGCCGGTGGTGTCGTCGGTCTGTCGGCCCGGCGAGTTGGCGTTCCGGTACGAGCGCATGTCGAGCACGAACACGTCGAGCAGCGGCCCGTACCGCACCACCCGGTACATCCGCCGCTCGCGCCCGCCGCGCGCGTGGAGGGTGGAGACCGGCGTGTACTCGGCGAAGGCGCGCGCCGCCCGGGCGGCGAGGACGTCGACGTCCTTCTCCGTGTAGCGCGGGTCGTCCAGGATCTGCCCCGGGTACCAGTTGTTCCGCACCTCGTGGTCGTCCCACTGCACCACCGACGGCACCCGCGCGTTGAAGGCCCGGACGTTGTGGTCGAGGAGGTTGTACCGGAAGTTGCCCCGGTACTCGGCCAGGGTCTCGGCGACCTTCGACTTCTCCGGCGTCGTGACGTTCCGCCAGACCCTCCCGTCCGGCAGGGTCACGCTCGGCTCGATCACCCCGTCCGCGTAGACCGAGTCGCCGCTGCACAGGAAGAAGTCCGGATCGAGGCGGCGCATCTCGTCGTACGCCCGGAAGCCCCCGACGTCCGGGTTGATGCCCCAGCCCTGCCCCGCGACGTCCCCGGACCACAGGAAGCGGACGCCGTCGCGGCGCCGGTCCGGGGCCGTGCGGAACGTGCCGACGACCGGTTCGCCCGTCCGGCGCGGGTCGTCGGGGTCGGCCAGGGTGACCCGGTAGTGGATCTGTTCGCCCGCCGGCAGGCCGCGCAGGGCCGTCGTGCCGGTGAAGTCCGTGCCCGCGCCGACCAGCGGTCCGTGGTGGCGGCGTGCCCGCCGGAAGGACTCGGTCGCGGAGGTCTCGACGATCACGCGGGCCGGCCGGTCGGAGCGCACCCACACCAGGCCGGAGGAGGCCGTGACGTCGCCCGTCTGTACGCCCCACGCGGCCCGGGGCCGCCCCGAGAGGGCGAACGCGGGGGCCGCGAGGCCGGTGCCGCCGAGGGCGAGCGCGGCCGAGGCGGCCAGCGAGCCGCGCAGGACGCCGCGCCGGGCGGGGGAGGGGGAGGGGTCGGGCACGGGGTGGGACATGGAGGGCCTCCGGGGCGGTCGGTTCCGGTCACGGGCGGTACGCCCCATGCCTAACGGCCGGGGGCGGCGCCCGCGCGAACCCCGCGTGAACAGATCGCCCGCGGGGCCCCGGCCCCCTCACGGACGACCCGGTGCCGCCCCGTCGTCGGCCCGGGGCGTCCCGCCCACCGCTCCCGCCATCCGCCCGACCCCCTCCGCGACGACCGGGGGCGGCAGGTGCGCGTACCCGATGACGAGCCGTACGGCCCCGTCCGACGGCCGCGCCGTGCCGTACTCCTCCAGGGTCCGCAGCGCCACCCCCGCCTCCGCCGCCCGGGCGAGGAAGCGTTCCGTCGGCCCGAAGCGCGCCGGTACGCGCGCGATGACGTGCAGACCGGCCGCGATGCCGCTCACCTCGGTGCCGGGCAGGTGCCGGGCGAGCGCGGCGATCAGCGCGTCCCGCCGCTCCCGGTAGGCCCGCTGGCAGCGGCGCAGCTGCCGGTCGTACCCGCCCCGCGCCACGAACTCCGCCAGCACGGCCTGGTCGAGCACCGGGTTGCCCAGGTCCATCGTCCGCTTCCGCTCCACCACCTCGTCGACCAGTTCCTCCGGGACGAGCATCCAGCCGAGCCGCAGTCCGGGCGCCAGCGACTTGCTGACCGACCCGGTGTAGACGACCCGCTCCGGATCGAGGCCCTGGAGCGCGCCGACCGGCGCCCGGTCGTACCGGAAGTCGCCGTCGTAGTCGTCCTCCAGCACGTAGCCGTCGACCGTCCGCGCCCAGTCGAGGAGGGCGGCGCGGCGCTCCGCCGACCAGCCGATCCCGGACGGGAACTGGTGCGAGGGGGTCACGACCACGGCCCGTACCCCCGCGGCGGCGAGCGGCCCCGGCCGCAGGCCCTCCCCGTCCAGCGGCAGCCGCACCGCCTCCATGCCGGTCGAGGCGAACAGCCGCCCGTGCTCCGGACTGCCGGGGTCCTCGACGCCGATCGCGCGCAGCCCCCGCGCCCGCAGGGCGAAGCCCATGAGCGTCGACGCCTGCGCGACGCCCGAACAGACCACGAGCCGTTCCGGATCGGCCACCACGCCCCGGCGCCGCGCCAGCATCCCGGCCAGCTCCTCGCGGAGTCCGGGCAGTCCGCGCGGGTCCGGGTAGCCGAGCGCGGAGTGGGGGAGCCGCGCCAGGACCGACCGCTGCGCCGCCGCCCACGCGCTCCTCGGGAAGAGCGAGAGGTCCGGCGTCCCGGGGCGGAAGTCCACCCGGACGCCCGGCGTTCCGGCGGCCGGGTCGCGGGCCCCGCGCACGGCCGCCCGGGCGGCGCCGCCCACCCAGGTCCCCGCGCCCCGGTCGCTGCGCAGGTAGCCCTCGGCGGTCAGCTGCTCGTACGCCTCGGTGACCAGGCCCCGGGAGACGCCCAGGTCGGCCGCGAGTTCACGGCTGGACGGCAGGCGCGTCCCGGCCGCGAGCCGTCCCGAACGCACCGCCTCGCGCAGCGCCTCCTGGAGCGCCCGTCCCCGCCGCCGCGCCGGTGCTCCGGCGGCCGGAAGCAGCAGCTCCCACGCGGGCTGCCCCTGGGTCCGCATGCGGAATGTCCTGTTCCCTCGTCATGGTCCGGGCCTTCCGGAAACCGCGCGGTCCGGGCCCTCCCGGCGGTCCCGCCCCCTCACGGGGAGCGGTCCCGGCGGGATCGCCGCGGCACCGGATTCTCCCGCAGCCAGTCGAGGCGCTCGGCCGCCTTCCGGGTCAGGGGATGGTGCGGGCCGAAGACACGGGCGTAGTCGTCGCGGCAGCGGGCGAGGAGCCGCGCGGCCTCGTCGTGCTCGCCGTCGTCGATCAGCACGTTGGCCAGGTTGTCACGGGCGTGGACGGTGTCCGGGTGGCCGTCCCCGTGCTTCCCGGACACGGCCGCGAGGATCTCGCGCAGGATCGCCGCCGCCTCCGCGTACCGCTGCCGGGCGTGCAGCACGGCCGCGAGGTTGTTGCGGGAGGAGATCACCTCCGGATGGTCCGCGCTCCTGGTCCGTCGCTGGACGGCGAGCACGTCGCTCATCACCGCCTCCGCCTCGTCGAGGCGGCCCAGCCGGCACAGGGCGGCGCCGAGGTTGGCCCGGGCGGAGAGGCCGACGGGGCCGTCCTGTTCGCCGCGGCGCTCCAGACGGGCGAGGAGGTCGCGCAGGGCCGGTTCGGCCTCGTCCCAGTGGCCGCCCCTGCACAGCGCCGCGGTGTGGAGCCCGGCGTCGGCCAGCACCGCCGGGGCGTCCGGCCCGAGCAGCAGGGTCCTGCGTTCCAGTACGTCCTGGTGGAGCGCGACGGCCTCCGGCTCCCGGCGCAGGTGCTCCAGCACCCTCGCCAGACCGCTCGCCGCGTCCAGGGTCCGCGGATCGCCGGGGCCGAACAGCTCGCTCCGGCTGGTCCACACGCTGCGCCATACCTCCTCCGCCTTCACGAAGTCACCCGTGTCCCGGAGGAGGCCGGCCAGGTCGGCGGCGGTCGTCAGGGTCTCCTCGTGGACGTAACCGAGCGTCTCCGCCTGGAGGCGCACCAGGTCCATGAACCGTTCCCGGGCCTCCTCGTGGCGGTCCTCCATCCGTGCCAGCGCCCGCGTGTACGCGCGGAAGGCCAGCAGGGTCTCGGGGTGGACGGGGCCCAGGCGTTCGTAGGTGGCGTTGGCCTTCATCCCGAGGAGCTCGTGCGGCGGGAGGCCGACCCGGACGATCTCCTCCTCCCGTCCGTCCTCCCCCACCATCGTCACGACCAGGTCCGCCGCCGAGGGCGGCTTCCTCCCGGCCGCGGACGGCTCGTCCCGTCCCGCGTCGTCGTTCCGCTTCCTGCGCCATCGGGGGGCCATGTCGTGGTGGGTTCCTTCCCTCGGGTTCGTCAGGCTCCGGAATGCACGTGAGCCGTCCACAGGCTGGGGCTGTCCCGGAAGGCGTCGCGGCACTGCCGGACCGCCCGGTGCAGCGCGAGGGCCGCCCGGCCGGCGTCGAGCTCCCCGGCCCCGGCGTCCCCGTCGCCGAGCAGATGGCGGTAGAGGCTCCTGGTCACCCGCCCCGCCACCGCGTCGTGCACCGGCCACAGGGTGCCGATCACGTGCGGGTAACCGGCGATCCGGAAGGCGGAGGTGATGTGGAGGGACTCGTCCGCGAGCTGTTCGGAGCCCCGCGCGGTCTCGCAGGCGGACAGCACGGCGAGCGTGGCGTCCGGCAGTTCCAGACGGGAGACGTGCTGGACCGTCAGGGGGTTCTCCCGGTGGTCGTGCACCAGGAGACGCGCCCGGGACGGGTCGTCCGGGTCGCTCACCCCGTGGCAGGCGAAGTGCACGTACGGATGCGCGGGCAGCGCGCTCAGGACGCCGGTGAACGTCGCCCCCGGGCCGGAGACGACCCGGGTGGGCAGCAGCGCGCCCAGCTCCCTCACCTCCCGGCGGACACCGCCGAGCGGGCGCGTTCCGGGGGCGTCGGGCACGGCCACGACGAGCAGGGGACCGCCGGGGCGCCGGGCCGGCGCGCGCCGCCGCGCGTAGGCCAGCGCGCGGACGGTCGGCGTGTACGACGAGACCACCAGGTCGAGGACGGCCCGGGGGCGGGGCCCCGGCGGGTCGCCGTGGTGCCCGGCCGCGTGCAGCGGCAGCGCGGTCAGCGCGCCGACCGGCGACCACCACAGCCGGGGCCAGTCGTCGCCGGCCGGCGCGTCGAGCAGTCCGAGCCGGCCGAGGACCGGTTCGGCCACGTGGTCCCAGGTCCAGGCGAGCACGTCCGCGACGGCCTCCTGTGCGCTCCGCTCCCCGGCGGGCGAGGTCGCGGCGGCGAGCGCCGCGTCGAGCCGCGCCACCCGCTCCGCCACCGCCCCGGGGCTCACGTGCGGCAGCGGCACGGCCCGCACGCCCCCGGGCAGCAGGACCAGCGCGTCGCTGCGGTAGACGCTGGAGTACGCCATGACCACGGGACCCTGCCCGGCGCACGCCAGGATCTCGTCGTACGCCGGGGCGCCGAGGAACCCCTCGAAGCCCGGCAGTGCGCGGATCTCGCCGACCAGCCGCTCCCACCGGGCCGCGAGGGCGTGCCGCGCGTCGGAGCCGGGATCGGCGGCCTCCTGGTCGGCGGCCTCCGACTCCAGCGCGTCGATGCGGTCGCGCATCCGCGCGAAGCGCCCGGCCGCCTCCGGGTGCGCGGCCCGCAGCCGCTCCAGTTCGGCGCGCGCGGCGATCGTCTGACCGAGCAGGACGCCGCGTCCCTGCTCCAGCAGCAGCACCGCGTGCTCGGGCCTCCCGAGCTGCACGGCGCACGCGGCGGCGTCGGCGGCCAGCCCCTGGACACCGCCGAGCCGGTGCTGCCGGTCACCGCGCAGCAGTCGCCCGGTCAGGCCGAACGGCAGCAGCGAGAGGGCCAGTTCGAATCCGGCGAGGGCCTCCTCCCACCGGCCCGCGTCACCGGCGGCCGCGCCCCAGTCGCAGGCGGCGCGGATGCGGTCGGCGACCGGGAGGACCGCGTCCGTGGCGACCCGCCGGTACGCGTCCTCGGCCGCGCGGAGGACGGCGGGGTCCCCGTGCGCCCCGTGCAGCGACCGGAGCGCGGAGGCGTACGACTGGAGGTACCCGGCGGTGCGGACGGAGCCGGGGGGCGACGCGTACACCGCGCGGCCGAGCGTGGCCACCGCCCGGTTCAGCAGCGCGTCGTCCCCGGCCGCCCGTGCTTGGGTGAGCTGCGCGAGCCCCAGGTTCTGCAGGTGGCTCGCGTGCTCCGGTTTGCCGTAGGCCGTCGCCGCCACGGCCCGGCCGAGGACGGCGACGGACTCGTCCAGGTCGGCCGGGTCGCCCCGGGCCTGGTAGCGCTTGTGCAGGGCGTTGCCGAGGTGGTTCAGCCGCGTGGCGAGGTGGGCGCTCCCCTCGGGGGTCCGGTCGAGGACCCGCCGGGCCACTTCCACGGCCTCGGCGGCGGCCGCGGCGTCCCCCGTCCGGTCGTACCAGGTCTGGAGGATGACGCCGAGGTTGGCGAGGTCGGTGCCGGGGACCACGGGCGACCGGGAGGAGCGCGCGGCCGACCGGGCCAGTCCGGTGGCCTCCCGCAGGACCGCGAGGTCGCCGGTCCGGTGGTAGCGCTCGCGCAGGACGAGCGCCAGGTTCGCGACGCGGACGAAGCGGTCCGGGTCGCCGGAGGGCGATTCCGCGACGGCTTCGCGCAGACGGCTCACGGCCTCGTCCAGCAGCGTCACGTCACCGGTGTGCTCACCGAGCCGGTGCGCGGCGTTGCCGAGGCTGTTCAGCCGGGAGGGGCGCGACCGGTCGGCCGGGTCCGTGGCCCGTACGGACGCGCGCAGGAGCGCGACCGACTCGCGCAGCGGCCCGGTTTCCCCGGAGTGTTCGGCCGCGAGCCTCAGGGCGATCCCCAGCACGGCCAGGCCGTGGGCGTGCTGGGGACGTCCGGCCGGCGCCGCCGCGTGCGCCGTCCTGGCCGCCGCGACCATCGCCTCGACGTCGTCCGCCGACCAGGTCGTCTCGGCCTGCCTGCGGAGGGTTTCGGCGAGCTGGAGCAGTACCGGCGCGTACTCCGGCGAACCGGGCGGCGTCGCGGCCACGACGGCCCGCAGGAGTCCGGCGGCTTCGCGCGGGGCGGAGGGCGTTCCGCCCGTCCCGGGAGTACGGCTCAGGGCCAGCGCCAGGCCGTGCCGGACGGCGGCGATGTCCGCCGTGTTGTGCGGGTCCCCGGTGAGGAGCAGGTCCAGGGCGCGGCGCAGCAGTCGCACGGCCTCCGCCGCCCCGGCCCCGTCGCCCGTCTCCGCGGCGCGCTCCGACAACAGGGTGCCGAGTCTGTCGAGCGTCAGCGACGGCTGCTCCGTCCCGTCCGGGGGCATCCCGGCGGCCCTCCGCAGGACGGTGATCGCCGCGTCCCTGTCCGCGGGGTTCCGGTCGAGGTCGAACCGGTCCGCGAGCGCGCACCCCAGGAGGCGCAGGTCCTGTTCGAGGGGGGCGTTCCCGGCCGCCAGCAGGTGCCCCAGGCGGATCGCCCCGTCGAGGTCGGGGCGTTCCCGGAAGGACCACCAGCGCTTCGTCAGGACGGTGCGCAGCGCCTGGAGCCAGGACACCCGCGCGTTCCCGGTCGCGGGTCCCCCGTCCAGGGCGGCCCGGCACGTCCCGACGGCGGCGTCCAGCCAGGCGCGCTCGCCCGTGCGGTCGAACAGCCCGACCAGCGCGGCCACCTGCCCGATGGTTCCTCCGGCCGTTCCGTGTGCCTCCGACATCACCGACCCCCCCGGGTGTCATGTCTCGTCACGGGCTCTCGACGAAGGGAACCCCGTACCCGATCGTACCCAAGTACCTTGCTAAGCAGGCTCGTTATACTGCGCGAGCGGTCGGCCGATCCACGGAGGTGCGGCAGTGAGCGGACTCGGCGACGGCGCCGCGGAAGACGGCGCCGACGCGGCGGCCGGCGGGACCGGACACGAACGGCTGGCGGCGCTCTGCCACCGGCTCGCGTCCTCGCCGGGCATGCCGGGACTCGGCGCGGAGGGAGACCGCCTGGTCGGGGACATCGTCGACCGGGTGCGGAACGGGTGTCCCCCCGGGGAGCTGGAGGACGCCTTCGACGAACTGGAGGACCGGCTCCTCGCCGCCGGTCACAGCGCGGGCCTCGGCTCCTACCGTACGGACGCCCCGCCCGCCTACCGGAGCTACCCGGGCTCCGGCCGCCCCCGGCTCCACGTCCTCGCCTGTCCGCGCGGTCACTGCGCCCGCGTCGAGGCACCGGCGTCCGAAGGCGGCGGGCCGCCGGTCTGCCGCGTCTTCGGCGGGCCGCTGCGCGAGGTCGGACTGCGTCCGTGAACGCGTTCCTCGGCGCGCTCGGCGGGAGGCTCGCCGAGCGCTGGATGGCGCTCCTGGCCGTCCCCGGCCTGGTGTACCTCGTGTCCGTGGCCGCGGCGGTCACCCTGGGCCAGAGCCACTGGCACGACGCCGGGCGGCTGCGGACCCGGCTCGACTCCCTGGCGGCCGCCCCCGGCGCCCACGGCGTGGGGTCCCTCGCGGTGGCCGCGGTCGCCGTGCTGGCCGGAGCCGCGATGACCGGAGCCGTCGCCCAGGCCGTCGGAACACTGGTCGAGAAGGCGTGGCTCGCCGACGCGCGCGGACCGCTGACCCGCCGTCTGGCCGGGCGCCGGGCGCGCCGCTGGCGGGAGGCCGACGCGGGGTACCGGGCGGCCCTGGTCGCCGCGGGCCGTGCCCGGATCGGCGGCGCCGCCGACGCCGATGTCCTCACGGAGCGGGCGGAACTGTGCCGCGCCGCCCGCGACCGGATCTCCCCGGTTCCGCCCCGGCACCCGTTCTGGACCGGTGACAGGGTCACCGCCCCGGACCGGCGCGTCCGGCGCGCCTACCATCTGGACCTGGCCCTCGCCTGGCCCCATCTGTGGCTCCTCGCCCCCGACTCCGTCCGGGCCGAACTGGCCGCCGCGCGCACGGCCCTGAGCGCGGCGGCCCGCCTCACGGCCTGGGGCCTGGCGTACCTCCTGCTGTCCGCCTGGTGGTGGCCGGCGGCTCTGATCGGCGCGGCCACGGTGGCGACGGGCGTGGCCCGCGGCCGCGCGGCGGCCGCCGCGTTCGCGGAGCTGGCCGAGGCGCTGGCCGACCTGCACGGCAGGGACCTGGCGGTGGCCGTGGGGGTGGAGTGCGAGGGGCGCTTCGGCCCCGCGGTGGGGGAGAAGGTGACCCGGCTGCTGGGCAAGCCGGACTGACGGAGCGCCCGCGACGGGGCCCGGCCGTCGGCACGGCGATCGGCCCGGCCGCCGGGGAGGAGCACCGGTCGGGAGGGAGCACCGGTCGGGGAGGAGCACCGGTCGGGAAGGAGTACCGACCGGGAAGGACTGTCCCCGAGGGGACACCGGCCCGGAGGGGAAGGGCCGGGGGGGGAAGGGCCGGGGGTGGTCGGGCCCGCAGGACCCGGCCGCCCCCCGTCGTCCCGCCCGAAGTGGTCCCCGATGCCGCCGCGGAAGTGGACCTCCACCGGAACCGCGCGGATTCCTAACGTCGGGACCATGAACGTGAACTCCCTGCGCGGGGTCCTGGTCGTGACCCTCGCCTACGCCCTCGTCGGCGCCTCCTTCACCGCCAACAGCCTGCTGGGTGCCTATCCGTACGCGGGCGGACAGGCACTCCGCTACGGCGCCGCCTGTCTGCTCCTGCTCCCGCTGCTCGGCCGCGGCGGCCTCCTCCCGCTCCGGCTCCTGACCCCCCGCCACTGGGTGCGGATCGCCGCCCTCGCGGCCGTCGGCATGGTCGGCTTCAACCTCGCGGTCCTGGCCGCCGAGCGGACCGCCGAGCCGGCCGTCCCGGGCGTCCTGGTCGGTTGCGCGCCGGTCGTCGTCGCCGTCCTGGTCCCGCTGGCCGAGGGGCGCAGGCCCGCCCGCGCCGTGCTGTACGGGGCGCTGCTCGTCGCCGCCGGCGCGTTCACCGTGCAGGGCTGGGGGCGTACGGACCCCGCCGGGATCGGCTGGTCGGTGGCGGCGCTCGCGGGCGAGGTGGGGTTCACGGTGCTCGCCGTCCCGGTGCTGCGACTGCTCGGCCCGAAGCTGCTCACGGCGACGGTCTGCGGGGTCGGCGCGGTGGAGTCGGCGCTGTGCGGCCTGGCCGTGGACGGCGCGGACTTCGTACGGACGCCGACGGGCGTGGAGGCGGGGGCCCTGGTCTGGCAGGCGGCCCTGGCCACGGTCGTCGGATTCGTCCTCTTCTACATGGGCGTCCAGCGGATCGGCATGGAGCGCGCCACCCTCTTCACCGGGGCGATCCCGGTCGCCGCCGCGCTGAGCGCCGCCCTGGTCGCGGACGCCGCCTTCGGCGTCCCGCAGGCCGCCGGCAGCCTGCTCGTGGGGGCCGGTGCCGCCCTGGGCACCGGCCTGTTCACCCGTACGGACGAGCCGGTCTCAGCGGCTGCCGTCCAGGATCACGCGCGCGACGAGAGCCGGGTCGTCGTTCATGGGCACGTGGCCGCAGCCGGGCAGCCGGACGAGCCGCGCGCCGGGCAGGACCCGCTTCGCGCGGACGCCCTGGCGGTGCGGGAGCAGCCGGTCGCGGCTGCCCCAGGCGACGGTGACGGGCACCGAGGGAAGGTCGTCGCGCCACCGCACGGCACGGCCCGCCGCCAGGGTCTGGTGGAAGCCGGTGGCGCCGCGCAGCGCGAGGGTCTCGGCGACGGCCGCCTCGGGTGAACGCCGTGCGGGCCGGGCGTAGATGGTGCTGGTGAGGACGGTGCGTCCGGCGGCCGTGCGGGAGAGCCGCCCGATCACCGGGACGGGCAGGGACAGGGCCGCGCCGCGCATGCCCCGCAGCGTCCCGAAGGCGTACCGCCGCTCGGCCTCCGTCCAGAAGCCGGCGGGGGAGAGGGCGGTGACCGAGCGCACCAGCTTCTCCCGGCCGAGTTCGAGCGCGAGCAGTCCGCCGAGCGAGTTCCCGGCCACGTGCGGACGTTCGACGCCGATCGCCCCGCAGAAGGCGCCGAGGACGGAGACCACGGTGGACAGTTCGTAGGCGCAGCCCTCCGGCAGGCCGTCCGAGGCGCCGAAGCCGGGCAGGTCCACGGCGATCACGTCCCGCTCGGTGGCCAGGACGTCGAGGACGGGCTCCCACGCCTGCCAGTGGTGCCCGATGCCGTGGAGCAGGAGGAGCGGTTCGCCCGCGCCCCTCCTCTCGTACACCAGGGACGTGCTGCGGGGACCCGTGGGGGTCTCGGTCGTGAACGTGATCCGTGCGGGCATGCGCACTCCCTGTCGTGACACTCTTGGACGACCCGTCAGTAAGAATTACCGGTCGGTAGCCAGGAGTTCAAGAGGCAGGGGTCCAAGAGCCGGGAACGCGGTCGCGGGGCGGGGCCGCCGGTCGCGGACGGCGGGGGGGAGGGCGGACGGGACCGCGCCGCCTTCACGGCCGGACCGGCTGGACAGGGCGGGACCGGTGGGCTGGGATGGGCGGGTGCCCACCGACACCCCGACTGGCAGCCCCACCGACACCCCGACAGGCAGCCCGACCGACGCCCCGACCGAACTCTTCGAGGAGCACCGGCCGGTCCTCCTCGGCGTCGCCTACCGGATGCTCGGCCGTGTCGCCGACGCCGAGGACGTCGTCCAGGAGGCGTGGCTGCGCTGGACCGCCGAGGACCGGACCGCCGTCCGCGAGCCGCGCGCCTTCCTCGTACGGATCACCACCCGCCTCGCCATCGACCGGCTGCGCCTCGCCCACGTCCGCCGCGAGACCTACGTCGGCCCCTGGCTGCCCGAGCCCGTCGTCACCGACTTCGGCCCGGCGGCCCCCGACACCGCCGAGCGCGCCCTGCTCGCCGACTCCGTCTCGCTCGCCGTCCTCGTCGTCCTCGAATCCCTCTCGCCCCTGGAACGGGCCGTCTTCGTGCTGCGCGAGGCGTTCGGCTTCCCGTACGGGGAGATCGCCACCGTCCTCGACCGCTCCGAGCCGGCCGTGCGCCGGCTCGCCGGGCGGGCCCGGCGCCACGTGGACGAGGGCAGGCCGCGCTACGACGTCGATCCGGCCGAACGCCGCGACCTCACCGAACGGTTCCTCGCCGCCGCGGCCGGCGGCGACCTCGGGCGGCTCCTCGCCCTGCTCGCCCCGGACGCGCGCCTCGTCGGCGACAGCGGGGGCAGGGCCAGGGCGCCGCTGCGGGTCATCGAGACCGCCGGCAAGGTCGGCCGCTTCCTCGTCGCCGTGTTCGGGAACGCGGAGCCCCGGTACGACCTCCGTCCGGTCGAGCTCAACGGAGCCCCGGCCCTGGTCGTGTTCGCCGACGGGCGCCCCGACACGGTGATCCAGGTCGAGGTCAGGGACGGCCGCGTCCAGACCGTCCACATCATCCGCAACCCCGACAAGTTCCTCGGCCTGGCAGGACTCTGACGGCCCGTCGGCGGAACGGGTGAAGGGCCCCCACCGCGCCGCGCGGTGGGGGCCCTTCACCCGCCAGAGGGTCGGGAACGGGTGCGGACGGGCGTCACACGCCCGCGATCGACTGGATCCAGGAGCGGTACGCCGTCACGTTGGTGTACGCCGTGGTGGTCTGGCGGTCGCTGGTGGAGGCGACGCCGACCTGGACGCCGGCGGCCGTCATCGGACCGCCGGAGTCGCCGCCCGCGGTGATGCCGTCGCCCCGGCGGGCGCAGATCGCGGAGCCGCCGTAGGCGTCGGTGCAGCCGCTGGTGACGGTGACGTTGGCGACCTTCAGGTAGCGGGACTGGCAGGTGGCCTCCGAGCCGCACTGGGACGTGGCGCCCCAGCCGTACACCTGGACGTTCTGGCCGACGCGCACGGTGCCCGGCTGCCCGAGCGTCGCGTAGGTCGCCTGCACGGAACGGTCGAGCCGGACGAGGGCCAGGTCCGCGCTGTGCGTGTAGGTCTGGACGCCGTTGGCCGTGGTGCCGCCGCTGTACTGGTCGAGGCTGCCGATCCGGAACGAGAGCCCGCCGCCGGTGACGCAGTGCTTGGCGGTGAGGATCCAGGTCGGGGCGATGATCGTGGCCGAACAGGTCTCCCGGCCGTTCGAGAGCAGCCGGGCCGCCCACGGGGCGTTGGAGGCGTAGCCCCCGCCGATGATGGGCTGCGTGGCCGGTGCCGCGGGCGCCGGGGCCGCGCTCGCGGTGGGGGAGAGGAGGGCGAGGACGGAGACCGCCGCCGCCGCGAGGGCGGGCAGGAGCCGTGAAGAGCGCATGGTTCCTCGATTCGGAGGGGCGCGCCGGGTGGGCGCGCGTGTGGGGGGCGTGCGGCCCGCGAGGAGCCGCGCGCATGCCGGAACGCCGCCGGCGGGGCGGTGATTCGGCATGGACATGCCCCATGATTCCGAAGCGGGGGACGGGAGGGGTAATACCACTTGGCCATAACGTGGCGCTCTCCCCGAGAGCCCCGGACGCCCCGAGCACCCCGCGCGAGGAGCGCTTCGCGCGGGGCGTGGAGACGGCGCGGCGGAGACGGACCCACCGCGACGGAGACGGCGCGACGGACGCACCGCGGCGGACCCACCGGGACGGGTCCGGCCCGTGAGGGTCCGGCCCGGTGGGTCCGCCGCCCGCGTCCTCCTACTCGGAGGAGCCGGAAGAGCCCGGCGCGCCGGCCGGCAGCGTGGGCAGGTACCGGGGCGCCCGCCACGCGTCCAGCCGCCGTTCCACCGCCGCCCCCAGCGAGAGCAGCTCCGCGTCCCGGTGGTCGCCCGACATCAGGAGCAGGCCGACGGGCAGCTCGCCCACGAAACCGGCGGGCACCGACAGCGACGGGTAACCGGCCACGGCGGCCGGGGTGGACGACGGGATCACGTCGTTGTCGCCCCGGGCGCAGTCGGTCGTCCACGCGGGCGGGTTCGTCGGGGCCGCGAGGGCGTCCAGACGGTACGCGGCCAGCGTCTCGTCGATGGACCGCCGGGAGAGGTCCTTCAGCTCCGCCCGCGTCGCCCGGTACCCCGGGTCCGTCGTCGGCGGCGCGGCCAGCGCCTGTTCGAACAGCTCCTGCCCCGCGAAGCAGGACCGCTCGGCCGGGTGGGCGCGGTTGAAGGCGATCAGCCCGGCGAGGTCCCGCGGCCCCCCGCGCGTGGCCAGGTAGGCGTCGATGTCCCGGTGGAACTCGCTCAGGAGCGCCGGGAACTCCAGCTCGGCGAGCCTCTCCTGGTACGGCGGCACCACCTCGACCACCTGCGCCCCCGCCTCCCGCAGCCGCGCCGCCGTCCGGGTCATCAGGGCGTCCACCTCGGGCCCGAGCGAGGGGAGCCGCCACAGCCCGATCCGCTTGCCGCGCAGCCCGGCGGGCCGCGTGGCCGCCTCCGTGAGGCCGGGGGAGCCGGGCCGTACGGTGTCGCGGCCGCTGAGCGCCGCCAGGGTGAGCGCCGTGTCGGTCACGTTGCGCGCCATCGGGCCGGCCGTGTCCTGCTCGGCCGAGATCGGGACCACGCCCGCCGGACTGACCAGGCCCAGGCTGGGCTTGTGGCCGACCACCCCGTTCATCCCGGCCGGGCACACCACGGAACCGTCCGTCTCCGTGCCGATGGCCACCTGCGCGAGCGAGGCGGCGATCGCGGCGCCCGACCCCGACGAGGACCCGCAGGGGTTGCGGTCCAGGACGTACGGGTTGTTCGTCTGGCCGCCCGTCGCCGACCAGCCGGACGTCGGCCGCGCCGCCCGGAAGTTGGCCCACTCGGACATGTTGGTCTTCCCGAGGATCACCGCGCCCGCCGCCCGCAGCCTCGTCACCAGCGCCGCGTCCCGGCCCGGCGGGCTCCCGGCCAGGGCGAGCGATCCGGCCGTCGTCGACAGGCCGCGTGTCCCGATGTTGTCCTTGACGAGGACGGGGATGCCGTCGAGCGGGCCGCGGACCCTCCCCAGCCGGTGCCGGACGTCACTGGCGGCCGCCTGCAGCAGGGCCGTCGGGTCGGTGCGCAGGACCGCGTGGATCTTCGGGTCGACGGCCTCGATCCGGCGCAGGTACGCCAGGGTCAGCGCCGTCGAGGTCAGCGAGCCCCGCTCCATGCGCTCCCGCAGCGCGGGGATCGTCGCCGTGTCGAGGTCGAACCCGAGCCCGCGCACGGCGGACGGGCCGGGGATCGCCGCCGGGCCGCTCCCTCCCGGCCCGGCCGCGACCCCCGCCGGACCGTGGGACCCGGCCCCCAGCGTGCTCCCCGCCCCTGCGTACCACCCGGTCCCGGTCCCGGTCCCGGACGCGATCCGCGCCGCCCCCTCCGTCACGGGCGGACCGGCCGCCTCCGCGCCCCGGGCGGGCGCGCCCACCGCCAGGGGCGCCGCGACGAGGGCGGCGAGCAGGACCGCCGTCCCCCGCCGCCCCGTGCTCCTCGTGGCCGTGCTCTCTCTTCTCATGGCGGGCAAGCCCACTACGCGGACGCCCGCCGCACAAGACCGCCTCGCGGCGGCCGCCGGCGTCCCCCGCCGCCCGACCGCACGAACCACGGCCTTCCCGCCCCGGAAGAGGGGGTTTTCCGTCACCGGAGTGCCACGGGGGTGCGAACGTCCTGTGAACGATCAAGGCCGGAGGCCGCGCCCCGGGGTTTTGGCGGGAGGATTGGTCTTGACCAAGGGGGTGGCGCGTTTTATGGTCGCAGAGTTAGTGCAGGAACCTTTAATAAACAAGGGCGCGGAAAACGCCGCGGGACACGGCGAATTGCGGAGGATCAGGGTGGGGACCACGCAGCTGGCATCGGTGGCGGAGCCGAAGTACCAGCACCTCAAGACAGTCATCGGCGAAGCGCTCGACTCGGACTTCACGGTCGGGGAGATCCTGCCCAACGAGCGCGAGCTGGCGGCGCGCTTCGGCGTCGCCCGCGCCACGCTCCGGCAGGCCCTGGAGCAGCTGGAGCTGGAAGGGCGCCTCCAGCGCCGCCGGGGCGTCGGCACCACGGTCGCCCCGCCGCGCGTCGGCGTGGACGTCTCCACCGCCCAGCACGGCTGGCCGGGCGCCGGGGACGAGGCGTGGCAGTCCCTGGACTCCGCCTCCGACGTCGCTCCGCCGGCCGTCGCCCGCCTCCTGGAGACCGGTGGGAAGGAGCGGACCCATGTCGTCCGCCGCCTCCGGATCACCCAGGGCCAGCCGGTCGCCGCCGAGCTGATCTACGTGCCGGCCGCCTCCGTCCCCGGCCTCGGAGCCCTCGACGTCCCCGCGGGACCGGCCCGCGCCCGCGCCGTGCTCCGCGAACTCCGGCGCCTCGCCCTCGACGGCCAGGACCGCTCCGTCGAACTCGGCTCCGCCCGCGCCGACGACGCCAAGGAGCTGGACCGGCTGCCGGGCGCACCCGTCCTCGTGGTGACCACCCGCTACCTCTCCGGGGGCCGTACCGCCGCCGTCTCCGTGGCCACCTACCGCGCCGACACCTGCCGCCTGACCTTCGGCGACTCCGGCGACCTGGTCATGGCCTCGTAGCGTCCGGCCACGGCTCACGCCCGGCGACACCGGGCACCGGCCCGCCCCGGGACCGCCCCTCCGGCGGTTCAGCGGCGGGCCGTCACCGTGCCGTCGACCGCGAACAACTGCTCCTCGACGTGGTCGAGGGCGAGCCGCAGCGCCCCCGTGCCCACCGCGGCCTCGCCGAGCAGGGACAGCACCACCCGGGGCGGCCGCAGGCAGAACCGCGCCAACTCCTCGCGGAGCGGCGGGAGCACCCCGTCGAGACCGGCCGCCCAGCCGCCGATCACCACCAGTTCGGGATCGATCGCCAGGACGAGCGCCGCCACGTCGTGCACGAGCCGCTGGATGAACCGCTCCACCGCCGCCCCGGCCCGCGCGTCGCCCTCGCGCGCCAGCGCGAAGACCTCGGCGACCGCCTGCTCGTCCAGCGGGTGCAGCGGTTCGTCCGTCGTCGAGAGCAGGTGCTCGGGGGTGACGCCCCGGCCGAGGAGGTGCAGGGCGCCGATCTCCCCGGCCGCCCCGCCGAAGCCCCGGTGCAGCCGGCCGCCGATCAGCGAACCGGCCCCCGGGCTCAGCCCGGCCAGGACGAACACGATGTCGTCGGAGTCGGTCGCGGCACCCTTCCAGTGCTCGGCGACGGCCGCCGCGTTGGCGTCGTTCTCCACGATCACCGGACAGCGGAAGGAGCGCCGCAGCCGCTCGCCGAGGGCCAGGCCCGTCCATCCGGGCAGCGCCGTGCCGAGCCGTACCGTTCCGTCGGCCTCCACGATGCCGGGCGACCCCACGCCCACGGCCCGCAGACTGGACCGGGCGACCCCGGCCCTGCGCAGCACGTCCGCGACGACCGCGCGGACCCGGTCCAGCCGCTCGTCCGCCGGCGCCGACTCCGACACCTCGCGGGAGCCGGCGCCGATGATCCGCCCGTCCAGACCGGAGAGCAGGGCGGCGACCCGGTGCGGGCCGATCTCGATGCCGAGCAGATGGCCGGCCTCCGCGCGGAAGCGGAACCTCCGCGCCGGACGCCCCTGGCGCCGGGCCTCGCCCTCCTCGGGAGCCGACTCGACGACGAGTCCGCCCTCCATGAGCCCCTCGACGACCCCCTCGACGGTGGGCCGCGACAGGCCGGTGACGCGGGTCAGGTCCGTGAGCGTGGGCGCGTCGGCGCCCCGCAGCGCATGGAGTACCACCGCGGAGTTGATCCGCCGCAGCAGAGACGGGTCTCCGCCGGTCAGCCGCCCCACCGTGTGTCCTCCCAGCTCGCGCACCTGTCAGGCGGATGGTACTCAATGGGTCCGGCCCCGGGGAGGGTCGCCCCCGTCACGCTTGAGTGACGTTCCGGAGCGGGTGTCCGCCGTGGGCGGCGGGGGCGCCACCGCGTCCGCGACCGGCTCCGCGGCCCACGGTGCGCGCCCGGCGACCGCCGAGGAGCGGAAGGACGGCGGCGCGCGGCGAGGAGGCCGAGGGCGCGAAACGGAAGGGACACGACGGCCGTCCCGCCCACCGCGCCGGACCCCGGCGGGTCCGACGCCGAATCCCCGGAGCCGGACCGTCCTACGCGTCCGGCTTCCGCGCGGCCTCGCGGAGCCGGGCGAACTCCTCGGCCGTCGCCGCCGTCGACCAGTGGGCGTTCAGGCCGCTCGGGCTGGGCAGCGCCCAGATCCGGGTGGTCCCGATCGTCCGCTCCTGCGGTCCGACGACCGCCTTCGGCTCGTCGAAGGCCGCGCGGTACGCCGTGACGCCGGCGATCGCGAGCCAGCGCGGCGCCAGCCGCTCCACCCGCGCGGTCAGCAGCCGCCCGCCCTCCAGGTACTCCTCGCGGGTCAGTTCGTCGGCCCGCGCGGACGGCCGCGCCACCACGTTCGTGATCCCGAGGCCGTACGTCAGGAGTTCCTCCTGCTCGTCCGGCCGCAGCTGTCTCGGTGTGAACCCCGACAGGTGCAGCACCGGCCAGAACCGGTTGCCGGGCCGGGCGAAGTGGTGGCCCGACGCCGCCGTCATCAGACCCGGGTTGATCCCGCAGAAGAGCACCGACAGGCCGGGCGCGACCACGTCCGGGACGACGCGGTCGCGGGCGGCCTCCAGCTCCTGCCGGGTGAACCGGGGGGACGGGGTCAGAGGATCGCCCCGGGGGTGTAGGCGGCGGCCTCCGGGTGCTGCTTGAGGATCTCCTCGACGCGGGAGACCACGGAGGCGACCTGGTCGGCGGCGGCGCCGGTGAAGGACAGCTTGTCCGCCATCAGCGCGTCGAGCTCCGCCCGGTCCAGCGGGATGCGCTCGTCGGCGGCCAGCTTGTCGAGCAGCTCGTTGCGCTCGGCGCCCCGCTCGCGCATGGCGAGGGCGGAGGCGACGGCGTTCTCCTTGATGGCCTCGTGGGCGACCTCGCGGCCGACCCCGGCGCGCACGGCGCCCATGAGGACCTTGGTGGTCGCCAGGAAGGGCAGGTAGCGGTCGAGTTCGCGGGCCACGACGGCCGGGAAGGCGCCGAACTCGTCGAGCACGGTGAGGAAGGTCTCCAGGAGGCCGTCCAGGGCGAAGAAGGCGTCCGGCAGCGCGACCCGGCGGACCACGGAGCAGGACACGTCGCCCTCGTTCCACTGGTCGCCGGCCAGCTCGCCGGTCATCGAGGCGTAGCCGCGCAGGATGACCATGAGGCCGTTGACGCGCTCGCAGGAGCGGGTGTTCATCTTGTGGGGCATCGCCGAGGAGCCGACCTGGCCGGGCTTGAAGCCCTCGGTGACCAGCTCGTGGCCCGCCATCAGACGGATCGTCTTGGCGGTCGAGGACGGCGCGGCGGCCAGCTGGACGAGGGTGGTGACCACGTCGTAGTCGAGCGAGCGCGGGTAGACCTGGCCCACCGAGGTGAAGGCGTGCGCGAAGCCGAGGTGCCCGGCGATCCGCCGCTCCAGCTCGGCCAGCTTCCCGGCGTCGCCGCCGAGCAGGTCCAGCATGTCCTGCGCGGTGCCGACCGGGCCCTTGATGCCGCGCAGCGGGTAACGGCCGAGCAGCTCCTCCAGGCGGGCGTACGCCACGAGCAGCTCGTCCGCCGCCGTCGCGAACCGCTTGCCGAGGGTGGTGGCCTGCGCGGCGACGTTGTGCGAGCGGCCGGCCATCACCAGCTCCGCGTACTCGGCGGAGAGCCGGCCCAGCCGGGCGAGGACGGCGACCGTGCGGTCCCGCATCAGCTCCAGGGAGAGCCGGATCTGCAGCTGCTCGACGTTCTCGGTGAGGTCGCGCGAGGTCATGCCCTTGTGGACGTGCTCGTGACCGGCGAGGGCGTTGAACTCCTCGATGCGGGCCTTCACGTCGTGCCGGGTGACCTTCTCGCGCTCGGCGACGGAGCCGAGGTCGACCTGGTCGAGGACGCGCTCGTAGTCGGCGAGGGCCTCCTCCGGAACCTCGATCCCGAGGTCCTTCTGCGCGCGCAGCACGGCGAGCCACAGCCGGCGCTCCAGCCTCACCTTCTGCTCGGGGGACCAGAGGACGGCGAGCTCCGCGGAGGCGTAGCGGCCGGCCAGAACGTTGGGGATGCGGGGCTTCGCAGTCACAGCAGTCACGTGGACAGAGTTTACCTGGCGGTTTCTGCAGGTCGGCGCCGCCGTTCGATGTGGAGCTTGCTACGAGACGCGGGTCACGCGCCCGCGCCCCGCGCCCCCTCCGGGCGCACCCGCCGGACTCCTCGCGCCCCCTCCGGCCGCCCCGGTCAGGGGCCGGTCGGGGGCTCGTACGGGAGGAGTTCCGGGCGCTTGGGCGGGCGGCCGTCGCCGGAGGAGCGGCCGGTCAGCCGCCGTCCGATCCAGGGGCCCAGGTGCTGCCTGGCGAAGCGGGCGTCGGCGACCCGCCGGCTGGCCCAGGGGGTCCGCGCGGCCGGCGGCAGCGGCGCCCGCCAGTCCTCCGCCGGCTCCAGGCCGAGCGCCTGCCACACGGCCTCGGCGACCCGCCGGTGCCCCTCGGCCGTCAGGTGGAGCCGGTCCACGTCCCAGAGCCGGGGGTCCCCGAGCGACGGAGCCCCGTACAGGTCGACGACCAGGGCCCCGTGCCGGGCGGCGAGCGCGTCGATGTGGGCGAACAGCTCCTCCATCCGGGGCCGGAAGCGCTCCATCACGGGACCGTTCCGGCCGGGGCTGCGCATGAGGACCAGCTGTCCGCAGGCGGGTGTGAGGCGTTCCACTGCCTCGGTGAGGAGGTCCCGCACCCGCACCATGTCGACCTTGGGGCGCAGGGTGTCGTTGAGGCCGCCGACGAGGGTCACCACATCGGCCTCCATCGTTGCGGCCGGGCCGACTTGCTCCTCGACGATCTGCCGGATGAGCTTGCCGCGCACGGCGAGGTTCGCGTACCGGAAGCCGGGGGAGCGGGCGGCGAGCCGGCCGGCCAGGAGGTCGGCCCAGCCGCCGTAGGAGCCGTCGGGCCTCAGGTCCGACATACCCTCTGTGAAGCTGTCGCCGAGGGCGACGAAACTGTTGTACGTGGCATTGATCTCCATGGCGGAGCGATCATACCGCGCGGTATGCCGGTCATGCCGTGGGGAACCCGGGAGGGGAAATCCGATGAGCGACGCGCTGCTGAGCGCCCTGGCCGAGGCCCTGGCCGGCCTGGTGACGGCCGTCGAGACCCGCGCCGACGAGGTCCTCGATCCCGGCACGGCGGTCACGTGGCTGGAGAACGCCGGGCGCCCCCTCGCCGGGCTCACGGCGGCCGACCGGCGGACCCTCGACGGGCTGCTCCGCGCGGTGGCCCTGCGCGAGCCCGAGGGCCCCCGGCGGGACGGGCTGCTCAAGGTCTCCGGGGCCCTCGGCCTCACCGGCGACCCCCACGACGCCGCCTGCGAGGCCGTCCTCGACCACGCCCGGCGCTTCGCCGCCGTCGTCCGCGACGCCGACCCCGCGCTTCCCGTCCCCGGCTGCCCCGACTGGACCCTCGCGGACCTCACCCGGCACGTCGGCACCGTCCACCGCTGGGCCGAACACCTCGTACGGACCCGTCCCGCCACCCGCGTCCTCGCCGGGGACGTCCCCCTCGGCCTGCCGGACGACCCCGCCGCGTACCCCGGCTGGCTCGTCGCGGGCGCCGCGCGGTTCGCCGCCACCGCCCGCGAGGCCGACCCGGACGCCCCGGTCTGGTCCCCGGGCGCGGACCCGCACGTCCGCCACTACCCCCGCCACGTGCTCTTCGAGACCCTCGTCCACCTCGCCGACGCCGAACGCGCCGTCCACGGCCGGATGGGACCCCTCGACCCGGGCACGGCGGCCGCCGCCGTCGACCACTTCCTCGCGGACGCCCCCTACATCCCCCGGATCGCGGAACCCCTCTCCCAGCTCGGCCGGGACGGAGCGGTCCTCCGGCTCACCGCCCGGGACGCCGGCGCCGTCTGGACCCTCGCCCTGGGCGGGGGCGGCTTCACCTGGACCCGGGGGAGCGACGGCGCGGAGCCGACCGCCGCCGTCGAGGCGGACGCCGGGGAGCTGCTCCTGCTCCTGCACCGCAGGTACGGGGCCGGCGACCCGTGCTTCGCGCACACCGGCGACCGGGGCCTCCTCGACGACTGGCTGGCCGCCACCGCGCTCTGAACGGGTGCGAGGGGCCCCGGGACGGTTCCCGGGGCCCCTCGTCCCCTTCCGCCGGCCGGCTACGGCGCCGCCGGGCGTCCCACCAGCTCGCGCAGGACGTCCTCCATCGCCACGAGGCCGGCCGGTCCGCCGTCCTCGTCCAGGACCGCCGCCAGGTGCGTCCTGCTGCGGCGCATCGCGGTCAGGGCGTCGTCCAGCGGGGTCGCCGCCCGGACCCGGGCGATCGGCCGCAGCGCCGCCGCCGGGAACGGCAGGTCGCGCGGCGTGGCGTCCAGGGCGTCCTTGACGTGCAGGTAGCCCAGGATGCGCCGCTCCTCGTCGACCACCGGGAAGCGGGAGAAACCGGTCCGGGAGGACAGCGCCTCCAGCTCCTCGGGGGTGGTGCCGACCCGCGCGTACACCACCTTCTCCGAGGGCATCACCACGTCCCGTACGGGACGGCGGCCCAGCTCCAGGGCGTCGTGCAGCCGCTCGGCGGCCCGGTCGTCCAGGAGCCCGGCGTCGCCCGCGTCGGTGACCATCCGGGCCAGCTGGTCGTCCGAGAAGGTCGCGGACACCTCGTCCCTGACGTCCACCCGCAACAGCTTGAGCAGGGCGTTCGCGAAGGCGTTGATCGCGAAGATCACCGGCCGCAGCGCCCGCGCCAGCGTCACCAGGGGCGGTCCGAGGAGCAGCGCGGAGCGCGAGGGCTCGGAGAGCGCGATGTTCTTCGGCACCATCTCGCCGAGCAGCATGTGCAGATACGTCGCGACCGACAGGGCGATCACGAACGAGATCGGGTGCACCAGGCCGTGCGGGACGCCGACCGCGTCGAAGACCGGTTCGAGCAGGTGCGCGATGGCCGGTTCCGCGACGATGCCGAGGACCAGCGTGCACAGGGTGATGCCGAGCTGCGCCGCCGCGAGCATCGCGGAGACGTGCTCCAGCCCCCAGATGACGCTGCGCGCGCGCCGGTTCCCGGCGTCCGCGAGGGGTTCGATCTGACTGCGGCGGACCGAGATCAGGGCGAACTCGGCGCCGACGAAGAAGGCGTTGACGACCAGGGTGAGCAGACCGACCAACAGCTGGATCACGATCATCGGCCGGCCTCCCCGGTCTCGTCCCCGGCGGTGGGCACGGGGGCGTGCAGCAGTACGCGGGCCGCGCGCCGGCCCGAGGCGTCCACCACGTCGAGCCGCCAGCCGGCCAGCTCCACGCCGTCACCGACGGCGGGGATGCGGCCCAGCTCGTGGGCGACGACGCCCGCGAGCGTCTCGTACGGCCCGTCGGGCACCCTGAGGCCGATCGTCCCGAGCTGGTCGGTGCGGGTCGCGCCGTCGGCCGACCAGAGCGCGCGCCCGTCGGCGTCCTCGCCGGCCGGCGCCAGGTCCGGCGTCTCGTGCGGGTCGTGCTCGTCGCGCACCTCGCCGACGACCTCCTCGACGATGTCCTCCAGGGTGACGACACCGGCCGTGCCGCCGTACTCGTCGATGACGACCGCCATCGTCTGCTTCCCCGACAGCCGGTCGAGCAGCCTGTCCACGGTCAGCGTCTCGGGGACGAGCAGCGGCTCGCGCAGCAACTCGACGACCCGGCGGCGCGGCCTCTCCGCGACCGGTATCGCGAGCACGTCCTTGATGTGGGCGATGCCGACGACCGCGTCGAGGCTGCCCCGGTAGACGGGGAAGCGGGACAGGCCGGTCGCGCGGGTCGCGTTGGCCACGTCCTCGACGGTGGCCCCCGCCTCCAGGGCGGTGACCTGCACGCGGGGCGTCATCACGTTCTCGGCGGTCAGCTCCGCCAGGTTGAGGGTGCGGACGAACAGCTCGGCCGTGTCCGCCTCCAGGGCCCCCTCCTTCGCGGAGTGCCGCGCCAGCGCCATCAGCTCCTGCGGGGAGCGCGCGGAGGCCAGCTCCTCGGTCGGCTCCATGCCGAGCCGGCGCAGAATGCGGTTGGCGGTGTTGTTGAGGTGGCTGATCAGCGGCCTGAAGGCGGCCGTGAACACGCGCTGGGGGGTGGCCACCACCTTCGCCACCGCGAGCGGCGAGGAGATGGCCCAGTTCTTGGGAACCAGCTCGCCGACCACCATCAGGACGACGGTGGACAGCGCGGTGCCCAGGACCAGGGCCACCGAGGAGGCCACCGAACGGGAGAGGCCGAGGGCCTCGACCGGACCCCGGATCAGCTTGGCGACCGACGGCTCGGCGAGCATGCCGACCACCAGATTGGTGACGGTGATGCCCAGCTGGGCGCCGGAGAGCTGGAACGTCAGCGACCTGACGGCCTTGAGCGCGCCCGCCGCGCCGCGCTCGCCGCGCTTCGCCGCGGCTTCGAGTTCGCCGCGCTCGACCGTGGTCAGCGAGAACTCGGCCGCGACGAAGGCGCCGCACGCGAGGGAGAGGAGGAGCGCGAGGAGGAGCAGAAGCACTTCGGTCATCGGTTCACCTCCGTCCCATGATCGGCCAAGGGGGGAAGGACCGCTCGACGTCGGCCGGCGGGACCGGGACGGGGGAAACGGTGGGGATCAGTGCTACTGGGGGGCTCGCCCATGGGCGGACGCTCACACCTTTCGATCGAAGGAACGGGACACCATGGTAAAGGAAAGGCAAAGTGCGGTGGTGGCTGCCCCCGGTCCTCGTCAACCGAGCGGTTTCACCCAGCGGCGCCACTGCTCCTGGCGCTCGTACCCGGCCGACGCCCAGAGCATCCGTCCCGTTCCGTTCGCCTCCAGGACCATCGCGTCCGCCCGCCGTCCACCGAGTGAGGCGAACCGTTCCTCCGCCGCCCGCAGAAGCGCGGTGGAGACGCCCCGGCGACGGTGCGAGGGCAGGACGGCGAGCCGGTAGAGGGAGGCGCGCCAGCCGTCCCAGCCCGCGATCACGGAGCCCACGATCCGTTCTCCCTCCAGCGCGAGGAGGAGCGCTCCGGGGTCGTGCTCCACGAGCCGGGTCACGCCCGGCAGGTCGTCCGAGACGGAGGTTCCCTCGGCCGACTCCCGCCAGAAGGCCAGGACGGCCCCGGCCTCGGTGACGGTGGCGGCGCGTATCCGCAGATCGATCATGGCCGGATCCCATCACGGGGCCGCTCGGCCCCGCCAGGGGATTCCCCGGGGCGGGACGGGCTCTCACCGGCGCGCCACCCCCAGGACGCAGGGGGAGGACGGCAGTCGCGGCCTGCCCCCGGGGAGGTCGAAGGAGCGGTACGAGACGAGGTCGAACCCGGCCTCCCCGATCGCCGCCAGCGGGGTGCGGGAGGTGTGGCAACCACCGAAGAGCAGCGGCCACACCGTGCGGTCGAGGCCCCGCTGGACCCGCGCCAGGCCGGGTGTGTCCGCCGCTCCGTGCTCGAAGAAGCGCAGCTCCCCGCCGGGGCGCAGGACCCGGCGCAGCTCCGCGAGGGCCGCCGGCACGTCCCGCACCGTGCACAGGACCAGCGAGACCACGGCGGCGTCGAAGGCGCCGTCCCGGGCCGGCAGCGCCTCGGCCGTGCCCGGCAGCACGCTCACCGGAACGGCGGACCGCCGCGCGGCCTCCTCCGCGAGCCCGCGCAGCCGGGCCTCCGGCTCGACGGCCACGACCTCGGAGACCCCGGCCGGACAGTGCGCGAAGTTCAGGCCGTTCCCGGCCCCGACCTCCACGACCCGGCCGGTGAGCCCGGCGAGCAGCTCCGCGCGCAGGGCGCCCAGCCCGCCCCGCGTCTCGGCGGCGGCGCTGCAGCGGGCGTAGAAACGGGCGAAGAGGGGGTGGTGCACCCGGGGCGGGCGGCCGGGCGCGGGACGCGACGGTGTCATCGGGGCTCCTCGTCGGTGCGGGGGACCGGTCCGCCGGCGCCGGGGGACCGGTCCGTCGGTGCGGCGGACGAGCCGGCCCGGGACCCCGCGGGCGGCCCGGAGCGCGAACCGGCCCGGGACGTGCCCCGTGGGCCGGCCCGGGGGCCGGTCGGTGCCCGGGGCGCGACGCGGCGCACGGGTCAGTCCGACACGAAACAGAACTCGTTCCCCTCCGGGTCCCGCATCACCTGGAAGGTGCCCTGCGCGTCGGTGACCGGATCGCCGACGCGGACCGCGCCCAGGGGCAGCGCCTCCTCGGCGGCCCGCACCGGCTCCTCCACCCTCAGGTCGAGGTGCACCCGGTTCTTCACCGCCTTGCCCTCCGGCACCCGCTGGAAGGCGAGGCGGGCGGAGCCCGGCGGGTCCACGAAGGACCAGTCGCCGCTCCGGTCGACCGGGGTCCCGCCGAGGAGCCCGGCCCAGAAGCGGACGAGGGCCGCCGGATCGGCGCAGTCGAAGACGATCTCCTGTACGTGGGCACGCATGCGTCCACCCTAGGGAACCGGCGCCGCCACCGCCCTGCGACACGGACCGCGGCCCCGTCCGGCCGTACGGGCGCGGACGCCCCGCCGGTACGGCCGGGACCCGTCCGCGCGGCCCCGCTCCCGCCCGTACGGCCCCGCCCCGCTCAGCCCCCGGCCGCCGCCGCGAACGCGGTCGCGTCCCACGTTCCTCCCAGGGCGGGTCCCAGCCAGCCTTCCGCCGCCCGGCGGAACTCCGCCGGGGCGAGGGCCCCGGACCCCTCCGGTACGGCTCCGAGCAGCGGCGCGCCCGCCGCTTCCGGCAGGTCGGCCAGGTTGCAGCGCGCCGCGAGGTCCGGCGCGGCGGGCCAGCTGCCGATCACCACGCCCAGGTGCCGGATGCCGCGTGTCCGCAGCGCTTCGGCGGTCAGGGCCGTCGAGTTGAGCGTCCCGAGCCCGGCCGGGGCCACCACCAGGACCGGCGCGCCGAGCAGCGCCGCCGCGTCCGCCAGGGTGCCGCCCTCCTCGTCGAAGCGGACGAGCAGCCCGCCCGCCCCCTCCACGAGGACCAGGTCGTGCCCGGCGGCCAGCTTCCGGGCGGCCTCGGCGACCTCCCCGGGCCCGACCGGCGCGAGTCCGGCCCGCCGGGCGGCCGTGCCGGGGGCCAGCGGCTCCGGGAAGCGGCCCAGCTCGGCCGAGGCCGCCGCGCCCGAGAGCCGTACGACCTCGTCCGCGTCGCCCCGCTCGTCCGGCCCGATCCCCGTCTGCGCGGGCTTCAGGACGGCGACCGAACGCCCGGCGGCGGTCGCGACGGCGGCCACGGCCGCGGTCACGACCGTCTTGCCGATCTCGGTCCCCGTACCGCTGACGACGACGATTCCCACGGTCCGCTCCTCTTCCTTCTTCTCAGCCCGCCGCGGCGGCGGCCCGTACCGCCGCGCAGATCCGGGCCAGGTCCTCGTCACCGGTCACGTACGGCGGCATCGTGTAGACCAGGTCCCGGAACGGGCGCAGCCACACGCCCTCCCGGACCGCCGCGCGCGTCGCCGCCGCCATGTCCACCTCGTGGTCGAGCTGGACGACCCCGATCGCGCCGAGCACCCGCACGTCGCGCACGCCCGGCAGGCCGGCGGCCGGGGCGAGTCCGTCGCGCAGTCCGGCCTCGATCCGCTTGACCTCGACCTCCCAGTCCCGCGAGAGCAGCAGGTCGATCGAGGCCAGGGCCACCGCCGACGCCAGCGGGTTGCCCATGAAGGTGGGCCCGTGCGCCAGGACCGGCACCTCGCCCCGCGAGATCCCGTCGGCGACCCGGCTCGTGCAGAGCGTGGCGGCCATCGACAGGTAACCGCCCGTCAGCGCCTTGCCCACGCACATCACGTCGGGGGAGACCCCGGCCGCGTCGGCCGCGAACAGCGTGCCCGTCCGCCCGAAACCGGTCGCGATCTCGTCGAACACCAGCAGCACGCCGTGCGCGTCGCACGCCTCGCGCAGCACCCGCAGGTACGCCGGGTCGTGGAAGCGCATCCCGCCCGCGCCCTGCACCACCGGCTCCACGATCACCGCGGCCAGCTCGTGCGCGTGCCGCCCGATCCCGGTCCGCAGCAGTTCCGCGTACGACTCCTCGTACGCGGCCGGCGGGGCGTCCGTGAACACCTGCGGCTGGAGGACCCCCGACCACAGCTCGTGCATCCCGCCCTCGGGGTCGCACACCGACATCGGCTGCCAGGTGTCCCCGTGGTAGCCGCCGCGCCAGGTGAAGAGGCGTCGCTTCTCCGGACGGCCCAGCGAACGCCAGTACTGGAGGCACATCTTGACCGCCACCTCGACGGCTACGGACCCCGAGTCGCTGAGGAAGACGTGCCGCAGCGGCCCGGGGGTGATCTCCACCAGCCGGCTCGCGAGCCGGACGCCCGGCTCGTGGGTGAGCCCGCCGAACATGACGTGGCTCATCCGGTCGAGCTGGCCGCGCACCGCCTCGTTGAGCACGGGGTGGTTGTAGCCGTGGACCGCCGCCCACCACGAGGACATGCCGTCCACCAACTCGTCCTGCCCCTCGACGGGTTCGGCGAGCCGGAGGCGCACCCCGGACGCGGACGCGACGACCGGTGGGTCCGTACGGCCCGGCATGGGGCCGTACGGGTGCCAGACGTGCGCCCGGTCCAGGGCGAGGAGTTCGTCGTTACGCATTCGGGGCGAGATCCGTCCCGGCTCCCCGGCGCCGCACCGCCACCAGATCGGTCCGGGCACCGCCCGGCGCGGTCCCGTCCGCCGGGGCCTCCGTGGCATCCGTGGCCTCTGCGGTCTCCGGGAACGGGGCGTCGTGTCCCCCGCACGGACCGCAGCCGCCGCCCCCGTGCGAGCCGCAGCCGCCCGCGTCCTCCACCGGGGCGCCCGAACCGCAGCCGCCACCGGCCTCCGCGCCCGAGCCGCAGCCACCGGCCGCCGCGAGCGCGTCCGCGCGGTGGGCCGGCAGCGTCGGCGTGCCCGCGCCCTCCACCTCGAAGCCCGCGTCCGCGATCATCTCCAGGTCGGCCTGCCCGGCCTGGCCCTCGCTGGTCAGGTAGTCGCCCAGGAAGATCGAGTTCGCGATGTGCAGCGCGAGCGGCTGCAGCGTGCGCAGGTGCACCTCGCGCCCGCCGGCGATCCGCACCTCGACGTCGGGGCAGACGAACCGGACCATCGCCAGGATGCGCAGACAGCGCTGCGGCGTCAGGTTCCACTCCTTGGCGAGCGGGGTGCCCTCGAACGGAATGAGGAAGTTGACCGGCACCGAGTCCGAGCCCAGCTCCCGCAGCGCGTACACGACGTCGACCAGGTCCTCGTCGGCCTCGCCCATGCCCGCGATCAGACCCGAGCAGGCCGAGAGCCCGGCGGCGTGCGCCTTGCGCACGGTGTCCACCCGGTCCGCGTACGTGTGGGTCCTGGTGATCCCCCCGTACGTCGCCTCGGACGTGTTCAGGTTGTGGTTGTAGGCGTCGGCCCCGGCCTCCCGCAGCCGCTCCGCCTGGCCGTCCGAGAGCAGACCGAGGCAGGCGCACACCTCGACGCCCTCGTTCTCCTCCTTGATGGCCTCGATGGTCCTGCCGACCCGCTCCACGTCCCGGTCCGTCGGGCCGCGCCCGCTCGCCACCAGGCACACCCGCTTGGCGCCGCCCGCGACACCCGCCGCGGCGGCCCGGGACGCCTCGTCCGGCTTCAGCCAGGTGTACTTGAGGATCTCGGCCTTGGAGCCGAGCCGCTGCGAACAGTACGAGCAGTCCTCGGGGCACAGACCGGACTTCAGGTTGACCAGGTAGTTGAGCTTCACCCGCCGCCCGAACCACTGACGGCGCACCTTGCCGGCCGCCGCCACCACATCGAGCAGTTCGTCGTCGGAGGTCGCCAGGACGGCGAGCGCTTCTTCACGGGTCGGCGGCTCGCGCCGCAACCCCTTCTCCACCAGCGTGTTCAGCAGGTCCATAACCGCTGATCCTGGCCTACCGCCCGCCTCCGGGCCAAGGAGGAACCGAACAATCGCCCCCGATCGTGGTGTGTGGATGACCACACCACGACCGTGCCGCCCTGCGGCTAGGGTCTGTGCGCTGCCTACAAAAGGCGCCGGCCGGCCGACCGGGGGCGCCGCCGGAGGATCGCCCCATGCCACAGGCCGACGACGCGCGGACCGAGGTCCCGCGCCGCACCGCGTTCGACTGGACCGACACCGAGGCGCGCCGCCGGTCCGAGGCCGGTCTGGTCCGCACGCTGCGCCCCCGGGCCGCCGCGTCGGACCTCCTCGACCTGGCGGGCAACGACTACCTCGGTCTCACGCGCAGGCCCGAGGTCACGGGGGCGGCGGCCGACGCGGCCCGCCGCTGGGGCGCCGGCTCCACCGGCTCCCGGCTCGTCACCGGCACCACCCGGCTGCACACCCGTCTGGAGCGCGAACTGGCCGGCTTCTGCGGCTTCGAGGCGGCCCTCGTCTTCTCCTCCGGCTACACCGCCAACCTCGCCGCGCTCACCGCGCTCACCGGCCGGGACGCCCTGATCGTCTCGGACGCCTCCAACCACGCCTCGATCGTGGACGGCTGCCGTCTGGCGCGCGCCGAGACCGCCGTCGTCCCGCACGCCGACCCCGAGGCCGTGCGCAAGACCCTGGAGGCGCACCCGGGGCGCCGGGCCCTCGTCGTCAGCGACTCCGTCTTCTCCGTGGACGGCGACCGGGCCCCGCTGCCCGCACTCGCCGCCGCCTGCCGCGCGCACGGCGCCGGCCTGGTGGTGGACGACGCCCACGGCTTCGGGGTCCTCGGCGACGGCGGCCGGGGCGCCCTCCACGAGGCCGGGCTCGCGGGGGCGGAGGACGTGGTGGCCACCCTGACCCTCTCCAAGTCCCTGGGCAGCCAGGGCGGCGCCGTCCTCGGCCCGGCCCGGGTGATCGAGCACCTGGTGAACGCGGCCCGCACCTTCATCTTCGACACCGGTCTCGCCCCAGCCGCCACGGGCGCCGCGCTCGCGAGCCTGCGGCTGATCGAGGCCGAACCGGGGCTCGCCGGGCGGGTCCGTACCGTCGCCACCACCCTGTACGAACTGCTCAGCGGTGCCGGTCTGTCCGTGACGCGGCCCGACGCGGCCGTGGTGTCGGTCCGCGCGCCCTCTCCGGAGGCGGCGCTGCGCTGGGCGGCGGACTGCCGGGAACAGGGGCTGGCGGTCGGCTGCTTCCGGCCCCCGTCCGTGCCCGACGGCGTCTCGCGCCTGCGCCTCACGGCGCGCGCCGACCTGACGGACGCGCAGATCGGGCGCGCGGTGGAGACGGTCCTGCGGACCGCGCCCGCCGTCTGACGCGCCGGGGAAGCGGCTTTCCGGCCGGGGGGCGCCCAAGGGCGTCCGGGAACGCCGGAGTTCACCGCTTCGGGCGACAGATGCGCCCTTGCCCCGGGGGAACGCCTCCCGGCGCGGCACCATCGGTGGGAATCTGGCGCGAAGCGCAATCCGGGGCACCGGCCCCGGCGGGAAAGGGACAGCGTCGTCATGGCAGACCATCAGGAAGCATCCGTCACGCTGCCGAGCGAACCCGCTTCGGTCTCCACGGCCCGGCGGTACGTCACGGAGGTGCTCGCCGGGTGGGGTCTGGACGACGCCGCCGACCGCGCGGACGCGGTCCGGCTGATCGTCTCGGAGCTGGCCACCAACGCCGTCGTGCACACCTTCGGCCAGTCGCCCACCTTCACGGTGGACCTCTGTCTGGAGCGCGAGGAACGGCTCCACATCGGCGTCACGGACAGCCATCCGCGCCTGCCCCGGCGGCTGCCCGCCGCGGTCCAGCAGGACAACGGCCGGGGCCTGGTCATCATCCGCTCCCTGGCCGCGGAGGCCGGGGGGCGCCTCACCGTGACCCCGACGGCGACGGGCGGCAAGACGGTCCGGATCACCCTGCCGTGGACGGTGGCCGCCCCGGTGGCGAGCCTGTGACGGACGCCCCGCGCGGGCGGGGGCGGACCGGGTCCCGTACGGAGCGGGGCGCGGCGGGGGAGGGGGCGGTGGCGCCACCGTCCCTCCGGCGCCGTCTCCCGGGTCCGCCCGGCGCCCGGGCTCGCGTCCGTCCGGCGCCCGGGCGTGCGTCCGCTCAGCGCCCGGGCGGGGTCACCGGACGCGTCCGTAGAGGACCTTCGACGACCAGATCTTGTCGAGCTTCACCCAGGAGCCGGTCTTGGGCGAGTGCCAGATCCGGCCGTTCCCGGCGTAGATGCCCACGTGGTAGACCCGCCCGCCGGAGTGGAAGAAGACGAGGTCGCCCTTCTGCCGGCCGGAGGCGGAGACGTGCCGGGTCTTGTTGTACTGCTGCTGCGCGGTGCGGGGCAGCGACTTGCCCGCCTTCTTGTAGGCGTAGAGCGTCAGACCGGAGCAGTCGAACCGGGAGGGGCCCGCGGCCCCGTACCGGTAGGGAGCCCCCTTCTTGGAGGCGGCGATGCTCAGCGCCTTGTTCGCGTACGAGGTCGTCGCCTGTGCTTCCGGCGTCGCTCCCGGTGCGAGCAGTGTGCCGCCGACGGCGGCGAGGGTGAGAGCCGAGACGGCTCCGGCCCGGGACAGCAGGGACGGGACGTGCATCTGCGCAGTCATGCGCAACCCTTCGTCAGCCGCCTGTGAAGGATGACCTGTCGGGTTCGGGCAGGCGAAGATGCCCGGCCGCGGTCGCGGCTTCACCCCGAGGGCCGGCTCCGCTGCGGAAACAGCGCGTACGGCCCGTACTGCTCGGGTCCTCCACTCCTGCCGGTCCAATCCTGTCGACCAGACGTCCGGACGGCGGCAGGACTCGGCGTCCGCCCGGACCGCCCCGCCTCGGATGGCGGGGGCTTGTCGTCGGCAGGGATCTTGCCCCACTTCATGGTCGAAATCCGAGTGGAAGAGACTATTTGTGAGGCTCCTCACGACTGAACCATTCGGGTGGACAGGGCACTTTCGTGGTCCTCGGAGGTTTGACCGACGGCCCCCGCACCAGGCAACGGAACGCCCGATTCCGCCAGATGTGTACCGTCGGCGCGCAACTCGCCCCCGCCGTGCGCCCGCTTGCCGTCTCCACCGAACGGAGGAGCGGTTCCGCGGCCGCCGTCGGCCGTCCGGCCCTCGACACGACATGCCGGAATGTCAATTCGCCCGTGTCCGGGGAAGCGTGACCCGGCCGGTCCGGCGCTCTCCGTCCAGCGCGCGGAGGGCGCGCGCCAGGGTCTCCGCGTGGACCTCGCTCTCGCCCCGCGTGTGCATGAGCGTCAGGGCCGCGCGCAGCGCCTCGGCCTGCCGCACCAGTGCCTGGGCCGCCCGCAGGGCCCCGTAGGTGTGCGCGCTCCGGGACGGATTGATCCTCCCCAGGAGATCGGCGGCCGCGAGGTAGGCGTCGACCAGGTCGCCCTCGGCCCGCGTCAGGGCCGGCAGCGGCGGCGGTTCGGGGAGCACGGGCCGCTCACCGCGCCGTGGCGCCGGTGGCGGCGCGCCGGGTCGTGATCACGTGGTCCACCAGCCCGTACTCGATCGCGGCCGGTGCGTCCAGGACCGTGAGGCGCTCGAGGTCGGAGTCGATCCGCTCCCTGCTCCGTCCGGTGTGCTCGGTGAGCATCCCGGCCATGAGGGCGCGTTGGCGGAGCAGTTCGCGGGCATGGACGTCGAGGTCGCTCGGCTGTCCCCGCAGGGGTTCGTCCAGGGAGGGCTGCCGGAGCGTGACCCGGGCGCCGGGGAGCATCGCCCGCTTGCCCGGCGTGCCGGCGGCGAGAAGGACGGCGGCGGTGGAGACGGCCTGGCCCAGGCAGGTCGTCGCCACGTCGCAGGCGAGCGTCCGGATCGTGTCGTGGATCGCGGTCATGGCGCTGATCGGGCCGCCGGGAGAGTTGAGGTAGAGCGCGATGTCCCGGTCGGGCGCCGCGTACTCCAGGTGCAGGAGCTGGGCGATCACGTCGTTGGCCGAGGTCTCGTCGAGCCACGTGCCGAGGAAGACGATCCGGGCTTCGAACAGCTTCGCGTACGGGTCGAGGGTCCGGAGCCCGAAGGCGGCCCGCTCGGTGAACTCCGGCAGGACATGACGAGCGTCCATGACGTGTGCCTCCATCGGTAAAAAATGTACAGGACGTACAGACCGTAAGATGGGGAGCATGACCTACGAGATCCCGGTGACGCAAGCGCGGGCTGAGCTCGCGGACCTCATCAACCGCGTCGTGTACGGCGGCGAGCGCGTCGTCGTCACCCGCCACGGAAAGCCCCTCGTGGCCCTGGTCTCCGCCGCCGACCTGGAAGAACTCGAAGCGGAGGCGCGGCCGGAGGAGGAAGCGGTGATCCGCTCGGTCTCCGACTTCCGCCCGATCGGCTCCGCTTCCGGCGAACAGGGCCACTTCGGCCTCGCCGCCCGCCACCGCGACCCCGGAGCCCCCTGAGGGGGCGGGTGTCCCGGGGGTCGGGGCCTCCGGGAGGCGCGACGTGCCTCGGGGGGTGCCCCCTTCGGCGCCCGCCGGTCCGATGATCATGGGATCGCAAAGCCGGAGTTAACGAGCCGGAAAGTCTTCCACCTCAACGTGCAATGTCTCGCCGTGCGCCCCGTCCGGGCGGTTCAACGAAGTGTTGAAGCTCGGTAGGGTCCGCAGCTGTCCGGGTCCCGTCCCGGGCGGCGACCGCGAGGGGGAAGAGTGCAGCTGAGCCCGCACGAGCAGGAGCGCCTGCTCATCCATGTGGCGGCCGACGTGGCCGAGAAGCGCCGGGCCCGGGGCGTACGGCTCAACCATCCGGAGGCCGTCGCCCTGCTGACCTCCCACGTCCTGGAGGGCGCCCGCGACGGCCGGACCGTGGCCGAGCTGATGGCCTCCGGCCGCGAGGTGCTCACCCGGGAGGACGTCATGGAGGGCGTCCCCGAGATGATCCACGACGTCCAGGTCGAGGCGACCTTCCCGGACGGCACCAAGCTCGTCACCGTCCACGACCCCATCGCCCGGACGGGACGCCGCTGATGATTCCCGGAGAGATCCTGTACGCGGAGGACCCCGTCGTCCTCAACGAGGGGCGCCCGGTCACCCGCCTCACCGTGCTCAACGCCGCCGACCGGCCCGTCCAGGTCGGCTCCCACTACCACTTCGCCGAGGTCAACCCCGGCCTGGAGTTCGACCGTGCCGCCGCGCACGGGCTGCGGCTGCACATCGCCGCCGGGACCGCCGTCCGCTTCGAACCGGGCGTCCCCGTCGAGGTCGAACTCGTCCCGATCGCCGGCCGCCGCGTCGTGCCCGGCCTGCGCGGCGAGACCGCGGGGCCCCTCGATCCGGACCCCGGCACCCCCGCGGGCCCCGCCGACGCGGACGGAGATCCCCGTGCCTGAGCTGCGTCGTGCCGTCCACGCCGACCTGTTCGGCCCCACCACCGGCGACCGCGTCCGGCTCGCCGACACCGACCTCTTCGTGGAGGTCGAGGAGGACCGCTGCGGCGGCCCCGGCCGGGCGGGCGAGGAAGCCGTCTTCGGCGGCGGCAAGGTCGTCCGCGAGTCCATGGGCCAGTCCCGCACCACCCGCGCCGAGGGCGCCCCGGACACCGTGATCACCGGCGCCGTGGTCATCGACCACTGGGGGATCGTCAAGGCGGACATCGGCATCCGGGACGGGCGGATCACCGCCCTCGGCAAGGCCGGCAATCCCGACACCATGGACGGCGTCCACCCCGGCCTCGTCATCGGCCCCGAGACCGAGATCATCGTCGGCAACGGCCGCCTCGTCACCGCCGGAGCCGTCGACGCCCACGTCCACTTCATCTCGCCGACCGTCGTCGAGCAGGCCCTCGCCACCGGCGTCACCACCCTGGTGGGCGGTGGCACCGGCCCGGCCGAGGGCACCAAGGCGACCACGATCACGCCCGGCCCCTGGCACATGGCCCGGATGTTCGAGGCGCTGGACACCTTCCCCGTCAACATCGGCCTGCTCGGCAAGGGCAACACCGTGTCCCGGGAGGCGATGCGCTCCCAGCTGCGCGGCGGCGCCCTCGGCTTCAAGATCCACGAGGACTGGGGCGCCACCCCCGCCGTCATCGACGCCTGCCTGGGCGTGTGCGAGGAGACCGGCGCCCAGCTCGCCATCCACACCGACACCCTCAACGAGGCGGGCTTCGTCGGCGACACCCTCGCCGCCGTCGCCGGCCGCACGATCCACGCGTACCACACCGAGGGAGCCGGCGGCGGGCACGCCCCCGACATCATCACCGTCGTCTCCGAGCCGCACGTCCTGCCCAGCTCCACCAACCCGACCCGGCCGCACACCGTCAACACCGTCGAGGAACACCTCGACATGCTGATGGTCTGCCACCACCTCAACCCGGCCGTCCCCGAGGACCTCGCCTTCGCGGAGTCCCGCATCCGGCCCTCCACCATCGCGGCCGAGGACGTCCTGCACGACCTCGGCGCGATCTCGATCATCTCCTCCGACTCCCAGGCCATGGGCCGCGTCGGCGAGGTGATCATGCGCACCTGGCAGACCGCCCACGTCATGAAGAAGCGGCGCGGCGCCCTGCCCGGCGACGGGCGCGCCGACAACCACCGGGCCCGCCGGTACGTCGCCAAGTACACGATCAACCCGGCCGTCGCCCAGGGTATGGACCACCTCGTCGGCTCCGTCGAGCCCGGGAAGCTCGCGGACCTGGTGCTCTGGGAGCCCGCCTTCTTCGGCGTCAAGCCGCTCGTCGTCGTCAAGGGCGGCCAGATCGCGTACGCGCAGATGGGCGACGCCAACGCCTCCGTCCCCACGCCCCAGCCGGTCCTGCCGCGCCCGATGTTCGGCGCGCTCGGCAAGGCCGCGGCGGCCGGTTCGTTCAACTTCGTCGCGGAGGCGGCGATCGAGGACGGCCTGCCGCGACGCCTCGGCGTGGACAAGGAGTTCACCGCCATCGGGAACACCCGGCGGGTCACCAAGGCCGACATGCGCGAGAACGACGCGCTGCCCCGGGTCGAGGTCGACGCGGACACCTTCACGGTGACCATCGACGGCGAGGCGGTCGAACCCGCCCCCGCCGCCGAACTGCCCATGGCCCAGCGTTACTTCCTCTTCTGATGGCGACGCGAACGGCTCTCCTGGTGCTCGCCGACGGGCGGTTCCCCGCCGGCGGACACGCCCACTCCGGCGGCGCCGAGGCCGCCGTCGGGGCCGGCCGGATCAAGGACGCCGACGACCTGGAGGCGTTCTGCCGGGGGCGCCTGCACACCACGGGCCTCACCTCCGCCGGACTCGCCGCCGGAGCCGCGTACGGACTCGACCCGTACGCGCTCGACGCGGCGGCCGACGCCCGCACCCCCTCGCCCGCCCTGCGCGCCGCCGCCCGCAGGCTCGGCCGGCAGATGATGCGGGCCGCCCGCGCCACCTGGCCGGACCCCGGGCTCGACGCGCTCGCGGCCGCCTTCCCGCGCGGCGCCCACCAGCCCGTCGTCCTCGGCGCCGCCGCCCGCGCCGCCGGACTCGACCCGCTGGACGCGGCCCACTGCGCCGCGTACGAGACGATCGGCGGTCCCGCCACCGCCGTCGTGCGCCTCCTCGGCCTCGACCCCTACCGGGCCACCGCCGTCCTCGCCCGCCTCGCACCCGAGACGGACCGGGTGGCCGAACGGGCGGCGACGGCGGCCGGGGAAGGCGTGGACGCCCTGCCCGCCGCCTCCGCGCCCCTGCTCGACCTCACCGCCGAACAGCACGCGGCCTGGCCGGTCCGCCTCTTCGCCTCCTGAGGCCCGGCGGCCCCCTTCCCCGTGCCCCGACGACCCGACCCGACCCGACGACCCGGCCCGAAGCCCGCCCGCGACTCCCCGGAGCCCCCGTGCACCTCGATCACGCCCACGCCCACCACGGCGCCGTCTCCGCCGACGCCCACCGCCCCGACGGCACCCGCCGCGCCCTGCGCGTCGGCCTCGGCGGACCGGTCGGCTCCGGCAAGACCGCCACCGTCGCCGCCCTCTGCCGCGCCCTGCGCGACACCCTCTCCCTCGCCGTCGTCACCAACGACATCTACACCCGCGAGGACGCCGAGTTCCTGCTCCGGGAGGCCGTCCTGCCGCCCGAGCGCATCCGGGCCGTGGAGACCGGGGCCTGCCCCCACACCGCCATCCGCGACGACATCTCCGCCAACCTCGAAGCCGTCGAGGAACTGGAGGACGCGGTGGGCCCGCTCGACCTCATCCTCGTCGAGTCCGGCGGCGACAACCTCACCGCCACCTTCTCCAGGGGGCTCGTGGACGCCCAGGTTTTCGTCATCGACGTCGCCGGCGGCGACGACATCCCCCGCAAGGGCGGCCCCGGCGTCACCACCGCCGACCTCCTCGTCGTCAACAAGACCGACCTCGCCCCGTACGTCGGCTCCGACCTGGAGCGGATGGCCCGCGACGCCGAGGAGCAGCGCGGCGACCTGCCCGTCCTCTTCACCTCCCTGCGCGCCGAGAACGGCGTCGGTCCCGTCGCCGACTGGGTCCGGGCACGGCTCGCGGCGTGGACCGCGTGAGCCTGCGCGCCACCGCCCGGATCGCCGCCGAGGCCGGTGGCGGGCTGCCGCTCCTGGTGAGCGACGGCCCCCTCGCCCTGCGCCGCACCCGGGCGCCCGAGCCGTACGCCCGGGTCACCGTCGTCGGGGCGATGAGCGCCCCGCTCGGCGGCGACCGGCTCGCGATCGAGGCCGCGGTACGGGCCGGGGCCCGGCTCCTGGTCGACTCGGCCGCCGCCACCCTCGCCCTGCCCGGCCGGGGCGCCGACGCCGCCACGTACGACGTCCGGATCGACGTCGCCGACGACGGGGTGCTCCGCTGGCTGCCCGAACAGGTGGTCTCCGCCGCCGGCTCGCACCTGCGGGCGCGCACCACCGTCGAGCTCGCCCCCGCCGCCCGGCTCGTCCTGCGCGAGGAGCAGGTCCTCGGACGGCACGGCGAACCGCCCGGCACCCTCACCACCCGCCTCACCGTCCGCCGCGCCGGCCGCCCCCTGCTCGACCAGGAGCTGTCCTTCGGTCCCGGCGCGCCCGGCGGCTGGGACGGCGGCGCGGTCCTCGGCGGCCACCGGGCCACCGGGCAGCTCCTCGTGGTCGATCCCGCGTTCGAGGAGGAGCCGGTGGAGACCCGGCTGCTGGGGGAGAACGCCGTCGTCACCCCGCTCGCCGGCCCCGCCGCCCTGGTCACCGCCCTCGCCCCGGACGCCCTCGTGCTGCGCCGCCTCCTCGACACCGCCCTGGCCGCACTCGCCCCGTTCTGACCCGCTTGCGGAGGTCACCGCTCAGCGGTACGGCGTTCACCGGTTATTGGTTCGGCAAAGAAACACGCGTTCGCCCTTTCACTCCGGTCACGGGGGACGAAAGGATTCCCCGGAAACCAACACCCGGCGTCACCACGGGGGGTGGCGCCCATTCTGGGGGAGGACACGTGAGACGCACGGCAGTGCTCGGCTCGCTCGGCACTCTGATAACCGGCGCGCTCGTCGCGGGCGCGCTCGCGGCTCCGGTGGCGAACGCCGACAGCGACCGGCGCCACCACCGGCCGGACGCCGAGGCGATCGGCGTCGCCGTCGCCGCCGCCAGGGCCGCCGCGACGGGCATCGACTGGCGGGACTGTCCGGCCGACTGGGGCCTGGAGAAGCCGATCCAGTGCGGCTGGGTCACCGTCCCCGTCGACTACGCGAAGCCCCACGGCAAGAAGATCCGGATCGCCGTGGACCGCATCGCCTCCACCGGCACCCCCGCCGAGCGCCAGGGCGCCCTGCTCTACAACCCGGGCGGTCCCGGCGGGTCCGGCCTGCGCTTCCCGCGCCGCGTCACCACCAAGAACGCCATCTGGGCGAACGCCGCCAAGGCGTACGACTTCGTGGGCTTCGACCCGCGCGGCGTGGGCCACTCGGCCCCCATCTCCTGCGTCGACCCGACCGAGTACGTCAAGGGCCCCAAGGCCGACCCGGTCCCCGACAGCGAGGCCGACAAGCTCGCCCAGCGCAAGCTGGCCGCCGAGTACGCCGAGGGCTGCGCCGAGAAGAGCGGCGACATGCTGCCCTTCATGACCACCCCCGACACCGCCCGCGACCTCGACGTCATCCGTGCCGCCCTCGGCGAGAAGAAGCTCAACTTCGTCGGCGTCTCCTACGGCACCTACCTCGGCGCGGTGTACGGCACCCTCTTCCCCACGCACGTCCGCCGCATGGTCCTCGACAGCGTCGTCAACCCCTCCCGGGACAAGATCTGGTACGAGGTCAACCTCGACCAGGACGTGGCCTTCGAGGGCCGCCTGGAGGACTGGATGACCTGGGTCGCCCGCAACGACTCCGCGTACCACCTCGGCGACACCTACGCCGAGGTCCGCGGCCAGTGGGACACCCTGCGCGCCGCCGCCAAGAAGAACCCCCTCGGCGGCAAGGTCGGACCGGCCGAGCTGATCGGCTTCTTCCAGAACGCCCCCTACTACGACTCCATGTGGGCCCCGGTCGCGGAGGCGTGGAGCGCGTACGCCGCCGGTGACCCGCAGCCGCTGATCGACGCGGCCGCCGCCGACCTCACCGACACGGCCGGCAACATCGCCTCGGAGAACGGCAACGCCGTCTACACCGCCGTCGAGTGCGCCGACGCCCCCTGGCCGACCAGCTGGAAGAAGTGGGACCGGGACAACACCCGCCTCCACCGGAAGTACCCGTTCATGACCTGGGCCAACGCCTGGATGAACCTGCCCTGCGCCACCTGGTCCGCGCCGCGCCGCAGCCCGGTCGAGGTGAAGACCGGCAAGGGCCTGCCGCCGGTGCTCATCGCCCAGTCCGAGCGCGACGCCGCCACCCCGTACGCCGGCGCCGTCGAACTGCACAAGCGCTTCGAGGGCTCGCGCCTGATCACGGAGAAGGACGCCGGATCGCACGGCATCACCAACCTGGTCAACCCCTGCCTCAACACCAAGGTCGAGGCGTACCTGCTGACCGGGAAGCTGGACGCGCGGGACCAGACCTGCGCCCCGCACGCCACCCCGCGGCCGTAACGGCACGGGCACGGCGGTGAGAGGGGGCGGACCGCCGGCGGTCCGCCCCCTCTCACCCTGTCGTCATCGGCGCGCCGCGAGCCACGCGTCCTCCGCCGCGTAGTCGAACCAGTCCACCCCGTACTTCGCGAGGTTCGGGAACGCCTCCCGCCACTCCCGCTCCGCCACCCGCCCGGCCAACCACTCCACCGTCGCGGGCAGCGAATCGGCGTACGACACCACCGGCCGGTACCCCAGCTCCCGCTCGGCCGCCGACATGTCGTAGACGATCGGGTGCTCCGAGGTCCACGGGGTGAGCCCCACCAGGCCCTCCGGCGGCCCCTCGATCGGCACCCTCTCGCTCTCCGCCCCCAGGACCGCGTCGATCGCGGCCCCGATCTCCGCCACCGTCGGCGCCTGCGGGTCGGCGCCGTTGAGCACCCGGGTCCCCGGCTTCGCCGCCGCGAGCCGGATCAGCTCCGCGAGGTTGTCCACGTGCGCCGGATGGAACCGCGACCTCCCGCCGTACGCGAGGACGCGCACCGGCCGTCCGTCGAGCGCCCGCTTCACGAACCACAGCTCGCGCGGACCGGGACAGTGCGGCCCGTGGATCGCGCCCGCCCGCAGCAGCGTCGTCGGCAGCGCGTCGCCCGCCGCCAGCAGCTCCCGCTCCAGGGCCACCTTCCGCGTCCCGTACGTGCTGTCGCCCGGCGCGACCGTCCGCCACTCCTCCGGGATCGGCACCGGGAAGGCGGGGAAGCCGTCCGGTTCGTCCTGGGTGTCGAAGCTGCGCCCCCGGTCGTCCTCGTAGATCGCGCCGCTCGACACCACCACCGCCGACCCGATCCGGCCGGCGAGCCCGGTCAACTGCCGCGCGTGGTCCCTGTCGTACGCGACGATGTCCACGAGCACGTCGCAGCCGTCGCCGAGGCCCGCCGCGAGCGCCCCCTCCTCGGTGCGGTCGAGCCGCACCGACCGGACCTCCTCCGGCCACCCGTCGTCCCTGCCGCCGCCCCGCGAGGCGGCCGTCACCTCCCAGCCGTCCGTGACGAGGGCCCGTACGGCCGCCCGCCCCACCTGTCCCGACGCTCCCAGTACGAACGCGTGTCCCTTGGTCATGCCCCGGACGCTACGGCCGACCGGTGCGCGGGCCCAGGGGATTGCGCCGTGCGCGGATCCGCCCTCAGCGTTCCCCGCCGGGGAACTTTCGCGACTCCCCGTCCGAGGACCCGCCGGGCTCCCCGCCCCCGGCCTCCGCGGCCTTCACCACCGCCGCGTACTCGTCCACGTACTCCTGTCCCGACAGGCGCAGGATCTCGTACATGATCTCGTCCGTGACCGCCCTGACCACTGCCCTCTCCTCCTCCTGCCCGGCGAACCGCGAGAAGTCCATCGGCTCCCCGAACCGGATGGTGACCCGGCGGATCCGCGGCACGACCCGCCCCGGCGGCTGGATCTCGAAGGTTCCCACCATCGCGCAGGGCACCACCGGCACCCCGGCCCGCAGCGCCATCACCGCCACGCCCACCTTGCCCTTGTGGAGCCGCCCGTCGTGCGAACGGGTCCCTTCGGGGTAGATGCCGAGCAACTCGCCCCGGTCGAGCACGCACAAGCCCTCGCGGATCGCCGCCCGCCCGGCTTCCTTGCCCGACCGGTCCACCGGGATCTGCCCGGCGGCCCGGAAGAAGGCGGCCGTGAGCCGTCCCTTGATCCCCGGCCCCGTGAAGTACTCCTGTTTCGCGAGGAAGGTGATCCGCCGGTCCAGGACGGCCGGCATCAGGAAGTGGTCGGAGAAGGAGAGGTGGTTGCCCGCGACGATCGCCGCCCCCTCCGCCGGGACGTGCGAGAGTCCCTCGATCCGGGGCCGGAACAGCAGTTTGAGCAGCGGCCCCAGCAGTACGTACTTCATCAGGTGGTAGAACACTCGTGACCCCGTTCGTCCGTCCGACTGCCCGACTGTCCAACCGTTCGTCTTCCCGTTCCGCCCGTTGTATCCGCACACGGGCCCGTGGTCCACTGGTAGGGGAGTGCCGATCATGACGAAGAAGCACGGAACCGGGCGCCCCGGCCGGATCGTCGCCGCTCTGCTCTGCGCGCTGACGACGGCCGGACTGTACGGCTGCTCCGGCGCGGTCGCGCCGGACCGGCCCCCCGGCGCAGAGGGCCGCTCGCCCCTCACCGGCCTCCCCGCCCGGCCCGGCCCCGTCCTCGCCGTCAAGATCGACAACGTGGCGGCGGCCCGCCCGCACACCGGTCTCGGCGCGGCCGACCTCGTCTACGTCGAACAGGTCGAGGGCGGAGCCACCCGGCTCCTGGCCGTCTACTCCTCCCGGCTCCCCGCCCGCGTCGGACCCGTCCGCAGCGCCCGCGAGTCCGACATCGCCCTGCTCGGTGCCTTCGACCGGCCGGCCCTCGCCTACTCCGGGGCGCAGTCCGCCCTGAACCCCCTGCTGGCCGCCGCGCCGCTCCGGCGCGTCACGGAGGGCACCGCGCCCGGGGCCTTCTCGCGCTCCCCGGACCGGGCCGCCCCGCACAACCTCTACCTGCGCCCCGGCCGCGCCCTCGCCGCAGCCCCGGATACGGGGGACGTCCGGGACATCGGCTTCCGCTTCGGCCCCGCCCCGTCCGGAGGCACCCCGACCACGTTTTCGGCCGTCCGCTACCCGGCGGCCCGCTACGCCTTCACCTGGTCCGCCGCCGACCGCGCCTGGCGGGTCGCCATGGACGGCCGGGAGGCCCGCGCCACCGACACCGGCCCGCTCGCCCCGGCGACGGTCGTCGTCCAGCGCGTCACCGTCCGCCCCTCCGCCTTCCACGACCGCAACGGCGCGGCCTCCCCCTACACCGAGACCGTCGGGAGCGGCACCGCACTCGTCCTGCGCGACGGGCGCGCCCACGAGGCCCGCTGGTCCCGGCCCTCCGCCTCGTCGGGTACGGCCTTCACCACCCCGGACGGTGCGCCCCTGGCCTTCGCCCCGGGACAGGTCTGGATCGTCCTGGCCCCCCGCGCGTAGTCCGCGCGGTCCCGGGGAGGGCGGTGGTCAGGACATGGGGCCGGACCGCCGCGGTGGTCGGCCGCCCCGGCCGTCCGGAGCCGTCGCGCTCTCCGACGCGGCCACCCCGGCCGTCGCCACGAGCAGCACCATCATGCCGAACCAGAGCCAGCCGCTGCTGCCGAGCGCCACCGTGTACGCCGTCGTCAGCACCAGCGCGGCGCAGGTGAGCACCGTCATCGTCCTCACGGGACCGGACATCGGTCCGTCCTCCTCCCGACCGGGGCCGCGGAAGCCGTCCCGACCATCGTCACCCGGCGAGGGGCACGCGCGCCACCCCCGGACGCGCCGGCGCGCGCCGGGAAACCGGCCTCGCACGCGGAACGGGCCCGGCGCCGCACGCGGCACCGGGCCCGACCGGGGACCCCGGGGAAGCCCAGGGGCTTCGGGGGATCAGCGCCCCCGCGCCTGGAGCGACGCCAGGTACGCGTTGTACGCCTCCAGCTCCTTGTCCCCGTTCCGGTCGGCGGCCCGGTCCGTGCGGACCGCCTGCCGCTGCTCGGAGTGGTACCACTGGTAGACCAGCGCGATCAGGACGAGCACGGAGGGGATCTCGCTGAACGCCCAGGCGATGCCGCCCGCCGCGTTCTGGTCGGTGAGCACGTCGATCCCCAGCGAGGCCGGCGGGTTCTCGTACGCCTTGACCATCGGCTCGGTGGCCATCATCAGCGCGATGCCGAAGAAGGCGTGGAACGGCATGCCCGCGAACAGCTCCAGCATCCGCATCACGTACCCCGGCCGGTGCGGTCCCGGGTCCACGCCCATGATCGGCCAGAAGAACACCACGCCGACCATCAGGAAGTGCACCATCATCCCGAGGTGACCGGGCTTCGACCCCATCAGGAAGTCGAAGAGCGGCGTGAAGTACAGGGCGTACAGGCTCGCGATGAACATCGGGATCGTGAAGCCGGGGTGCGTGACCACCTTCACGTACCGGCTGTGCAGCAGCTTCAGGAGCAGCTCGCGCGGCCCGGTGGAGCCGCGTCCCGCCACCGGCAGCGCCCGCAGCGCCAGCGTCACCGGCGCGCCGAGCAGCAGCAGGATCGGCGACAGCATGGAGATCACCATGTGCTGCACCATGTGCACGCTGAACATGACCATGCCGTAGTCGTTGAGCCGGGTGCACATCACCAGCGCGATGGTCAGCACGCCGATCGCGAAGAACACCGTCCGGCTCACCGGCCACGCGTCCCCGCGCCGCCGCAACCGCGCCACGCCCCACCCGTACAGGCCGAGCGCCGCCAGACAGCCGACCAGGAAGAAGAGGTCGGGAGAGAACTCCAGCCCCCGCCCCAGCGTGAACGGCGGCAGATCCGTGGTCGTGCCGTGCCCGCTGTGATCCATCCGTACGCTCCCGGGGCCCGATTCGTGCTTGTTGTCCGCACCAGACTAGAACCGCCCCCGGCCGCGATCACGACCGGGGGCGGGTGTCCCGCGCGGAAGCCGTCAGAGCACGCACTCCGCCTCGGCGTAGCGGTCGGCCGGGACCGTCTTGAGGCTCTCCACGGCCTCGGCCAGCGGGACCATCGTGATCTCCGTGCCGCGCAGCGCGGTCAGCATGCCGAACTCGCCCCGGTGCGCCGCCTCCACCGCGTGCCAGCCGAAGCGGGTGGCGAGGACGCGGTCGTACGCGGTCGGGGTGCCGCCGCGCTGGACGTGGCCGAGGATCACCGGGCGGGCCTCCTTGCCGAGCCGGCGCTCCAGCTCCGCGGAGAGCTGGTTGGCGACGCCCGTGAAGCGCTCGTGCCCGTAGATGTCGGTTCCGGCGGTCCTGAACTCCATCGAGCCCTCGCGCGGCTTCGCGCCCTCCGCGACCACCACGATCGCGAAGCGCTTGCCGTCCGCGAAGCGGGCGCCGACCCGGGCGGTCAGTTCGTCCATGTCGAAGGGCCGCTCCGGGACGACGACCGCGTGCGCGCCGGCCGCCATGCCGGAGTGCAGCGCTATCCAGCCGGTGTGACGGCCCATGACCTCGACCACCAGGACCCGCTGGTGGGACTCGGCGGTGGTCTTCAGCCGGTCCAGGGCCTCGGTCGCCACGGTGACGGCCGTGTCGAAGCCGAAGGTGACGTCGGTGGAGGCGATGTCGTTGTCGATGGTCTTCGGGACGCCGACGATGGGCAGGCCCGCCTCGGAGAGGAGGTGCGCCGCCTTCAGCGTGCCCTCGCCGCCGATCGGGATGATGGCGTCCAGGCCCAGGTCCGCGACGTGGCCCCGGGCCCGCTCGACCCCGTCGACCAGGTGCGCGGGCTGGACCCGCGAGGAGCCGAGGACGGTGCCGCCGCGGGCGAGTATGCCGCCCACCGCGTCGAGGTCCAGCTTGCGGTAGTCGCACTCCAGGAGGCCCCGCCACCCGTCGTGGAAACCGATGACCTCGTCACCGTGGTCCACCACGGCGCGGTGCACGACGGAGCGGATGACCGCGTTCAGACCGGGGCAGTCTCCGCCGGAGGTGAGCACACCAATGCGCATAGCCCGAAAACCTTTGCAACGTGGGCCGACTCCCGGACCACGTCGTCCGGCTGGATCTCCGCCACCCTATCGTCGCCGGGTGGCGGGACCGAACCGGACGTCCGCACCGTGGACACCGTACGCGTGTACGGGGAGCGCGGAGGGTCAGGCGGGCTGCGTGGCCGTCGCGATGCGCTCGGCGCGCAGCGCCTCGTACCAGCGGTCGTCGGTCGGCGGCAGCGCGTTCACGTCGAGCGCCAGCTTCAGGAGCAGGTCCGCGATCTGCGGGTTGCGCGCCATGACGGGGCCGTGCATGTAGGTGCCGAAGACCGTGTCGTTGTACGCGCCCTCCGTGCCGTCGCCGGTTCCGTTGCCCTTGCCCAGGACGGTCCGGGCGAACGGCCGGGCCGACGGGCCGAGGTGGGTGATGCCCTGGTGGTTCTCGAACCCGGTCAGCTGGGGCAGGCCCAGGCGCGGGTCGATGTCCGCGAGGACGTCACCGACGCACCGCTCCCCCTCGCCGCGTGTCGAGACCACGTCGATCAGGCCGAGACCGGCCTCGCGCTCGCCGAGGTCGTTGATGAACTCGTGGCCCAGGATCTGGTACCCGGCGCAGACCGAGAAGATGATCGCGCCGTTGGAGGCGGCCCGGCTCAGCCCGCCGTCCCGCCGGAGGCGTTCGGCCGCGAGCCGCTGCGGGCGGTCCTCGCCGCCGCCGATCAGGTAGATGTCGCCCGAGGTCGGCACCGGCTGGTCGCTGCGGACGTCGACGCGCTCGACGCTGAGACCGCGCTGCAGGGCGCGGCGCTCGACGACGAGGACGTTGCCCTGGTCGCCGTAGGTGCTGAGCAGGTCCGGGTAGACCCAGACCAGGCGCAGGCTGCTGTCAGTCATGCTGCATGTCCTCTACGGGTCAGTTGCCGACGCGGCGGCGGACGTCCTGGAAGGCGGTGTAGTTGGCGATCAGCTCGATCTGGCCGGGCGGGGCCATCGTGACGGCCTCGTCCAGCGTCTCGCAGACGCGGAAGTCCACGTTCGCGACCTCCAGGCGGACCGCCAGGTCGAGCCGGCGGTCGCCGATCACCATGATCGGGTGGCCGGCGAGCCGGCCGTAGTCCACGTCCCACAGCCAGGAGGTGTCCGTGCCGTCGGCGCCGCGCGCGTTGACGGAGAGGATCACCGGCGCGGGCGGGCCGTCGATGAGGGAGAACGTCTCCAGCCAGCCGGCCGGGTTCTTGGCGAGCAGCAGCCGCAGCTCGCGGCCCTGGAAGGAGACCACGTCGTACCGGCCGGCCACGGCCTGCACCTGGTACATGCGCTCCAGGGCCACCTGCGGCGGCACCCCGAAGACGGCGGCGACGGCGGCCGAGGTGGTGGCGTTCGCCTTGTTGGCGCGGCCGGGGAGCTGGAGGCGGATCGGCCAGGCCGAACCGTGCGGGTCGAGCACGTGGTCACCGCTGAGCGCCCAGCTCGGCGCGGGACGGCGGAAACCGCACTCGCCGCAGAACCAGTCGTCGCCGGGACGCTGCATCACGCCGCCGCAGGCGGGGCACGACCAGGCGTCGTCCTTCCACTCCTGGCCGGCGGCGACCCACACCACGTTGGGCGAGGAGGAGGCGGCCCACACGATCAGCGGGTCGTCGGCGTTGGCGACGACCACGGCCTTCGTGCCGTTGAGGCCCTCGCGCCACTTCTCGGCGAGCATCCGGGTCTCGGCGGCGCGGTCGAGCTGGTCGCGCGAGAGGTTGAGCAGCGCGATCACCTTGGGCGTGGTGTCGCGGGCGACGCCGGCCAGGTACTTCTCGTCGACCTCGATCACGCCGTACTTGGAGTCCGAACCGCCGGCGAGCGCCGAGGTGATGCCGGCGGGCATGTTGGCGCCGAGGGCGTTCGAGACGACGGGGCCCGCGGCCCGGAGCGCCTCCGCGATCAGCCGGGTCGTGGTCGTCTTGCCGTTGGTCGCGGACACCAGGACGACGTCCAGATGCTGGGCGAGCCGCCCGAGGAGGTCGGGGTCGAGCTTCAGCGCCACCCGGCCTCCGATCACCGATCCGCTGCCGCGCCCCGCCGCCCGCGACACCGCGGCCGCGGCCTTGCCCGCCGTCACGGCCAGCTTGGCGCGCGGCGACAGCGGCTCTGGATTACCGGGGTGTCCTGACATCGTTCTTGTTCCTCCTCGCGTCGGTCCGGGCTCAGCCTATCGAGATCCGGCCAGGAGCCCGAACAGCGGCACCGCCGACCGGCCGCACGAAACGCCGAGGTCACGGCGGACCGTACCCTTGCCGCCATGCGAAACCGCCCCATCCCCGGCAGTTCCGGCCTGGTCCGGACGATGACCCTGCTCGGCGATCCCGTCCTGCGCGCCCCCTGCGAACCCGTCACCGACTTCGGCCCCCGGCTGGCCCGGCTGGTCGAGGACATGTTCGCCACGATGTACGCGGCGAACGGGGTGGGCCTGGCGGCGAACCAGGTCGGCGTGGGCCTGCGGGTCTTCGTGTACGACTGCCCCGACGACGAGGAGAACCGCCACCTGGGGCACGTGGTGAACCCGCGCCTGGTGGCGGCGGACGGCGACGTGGTCCGGGGACCGGAGGGGTGTCTCTCCCTGCCGGGTCTGGAGGCCCCGACGCCCCGCTTCGACCGCGCGGTGGTGGAGGGCGTACGCCTCGACGGGTCCCCGGTGCGGATCGAGGGGACGGGTTTCTTCGCCCGCTGCCTCCAGCACGAGACCGACCACCTGGAGGGCGGGGTCTACGCGGACCGCGTCACGGGGTGGCGGAAGTCACGGCTGCTGCGCGCGGTCCGGAAGCGGGCGTGGGGCGACGGGGCGTCGGCGGCGGAGGCACTGCGGGCGTGATCCCGGGGGACCCGGCCTAGAAACCCGGGCCGCCGGGACGGTCGTCGGCCTCGGCGAGCCGGCCCCAGAGGAGGTCCGCCAGGCTGCGCACCAGCTCGGCGCGGGAGCAGGGCCGCTCGCCGAGCCACCAGTCCCCGGCCGCGTGCATCATGCCGACGATGCCGTGCCCCCAGATCCGTGCCTGGTTCTGGGCGCCGGGTCCGGGATCGACGCGCTCGGCGATGACCTGGCCCAGCTCCTCGCCCATGCGGCGGAGCAGCGGGGCCGAGTGGCGGCCGACGTCGAAGCCCTGCTCGGTCTGGTGGGTCTCCTCCGCCGGGTGCATGAGGAAGCGGTAGACCTGGGGCATCGCCTCGATCGAGGCGAGATACGTGTCGAGGGTGGACTCGACCCGCCGGCGCCGGTCGGAGGGGGCGTCGAGCGCGGCCCGCAGGGCGGCGAGGAGGGCGTCGGTGTGCCGGGTGGCGAGGGCGCGGTAGAGGCCGCCCTTGTCGCCGAAGTGCCGGTAGAGGATCGGTTTGGTGATGCCGGCCTCGGCCGCGATCGCGTTCATGGAGGCCTGGGGGCCCTCCCGGAGCACCACCCGGTCCGCCGCCTCCAGCAGTTCGCGCCGCCGCTGCTCGGCGGGCGTCCGCTGGTCGGTGGTCCGGTGTGCGATGTCCATGTGTGTCTCTCCCCGGCCGTGCCGTTCCGCGGTGGCGCGGTCCTGCCGTTCCGCGCTCCTGCCCTGTGTGGGGCTCTCGCAACGTAACACCCGGCCGGGTTCCGGTGCCGGTCGGGCCGGATCACGTCCCCGCAGGTTGACAGCCTCTACCCACCGGTAACAGACTGTTGTTACCGCAAGTAACATACTGCTGGGAGGGAAAATGGGCGAGTTCACGTTCGAACTCAACGAGGACCAGGAGCAGGTGCGCGACTGGCTCCACGGTTTCGCCGCCGATGTGATGCGTCCCGCGGCCGCCGAGTGGGACGAGCGTGAGGAGACCCCCTGGCCGATCATCCAGGAGGCGGCCAAGCTCGGGATCTACTCCCTCGACTTCTACGCCCAGCAGTTCTTCGACCCGACCGGCCTCGGTGTCCCGCTGACGATGGAGGAGCTCTTCTGGGGCGACGCGGGCATCGCCCTCGCCATCGTCGGCACCGGCCTCGCCGCCGTCGGCGTCCTCGCCAACGGCACCGAGGAGCAGATCGGCACCTGGGTCCCGCAGATGTACGGCGACGCGAACGACGTCAAGGTCGCCGCCTTCTGCTCCTCCGAGCCCGACGCCGGCTCGGACGTCGCCTCCATGCGCACCCGGGCCGTGTACGACGAGGCCAAGGACGAGTGGGTCCTCAACGGCACCAAGACCTGGGCGACCAACGGCGGCATCGCCAACGTCCACGTCGTCGTCGCCGTCGTCGACCCGGAACTCGGTTCCAAGGGCCACGCCTCCTTCATCGTGCCGCCGAACACCCCCGGCCTCTCGCAGGGGCAGAAGTTCCGCAAGCACGGCATCCGCGCCTCCCACACCGCCGAGGTCGTCCTGGAGGACGTCCGGATCCCCGGCCACTGCCTCCTCGGCGGCAAGGAGAAGCTGGACGAGCGCCTCGCCCGCGCCCGGGAGAAGGCGAAGGCGGGCGGCGAGCGCGTGAAGAACGCCGCCATGGCCACCTTCGAGGCGTCCCGCCCCGCCGTCGGCGCCATGGCCGTCGGCACCGCCCGCGCCGCGTACGAGGTGGCCCTCGACTACGCGAAGACCCGCGTCCAGTTCGGCCGCCCGGTCATCGAGAACCAGGGCGTCGCCTTCCAGCTCGCCGACATGGCCACCCAGATCGACGCGGCCCGCCTCCTCGTCTGGCGCGCCTCCTGGATGGCGACCGCCGGCAAGCCCTTCACCTCCGCCGAGGGTTCCATGTCCAAGCTGTACGCCAGCGAGGTCGCCAAGAAGGTCACGGCCCAGGCCATCCAGATCCTCGGCGGCAACGGCTACACCCGCGAGTACCCGGTGGAGCGCATGCACAGGGACGCCGCCATCTACACGATCTTCGAGGGCACCAGCGAGATCCAGCGCCTGGTCATCAGCAGGACGATCGGCAAGTAGGGCCCGCCCGGCCCCTCCCGCCCCGCACCCCGTCCGGGGGTGCGGGGCTTCTTCGAAAACGCTTTCCGCGGGGGCCGGGGAGGACCCCGGACTTCGGTCGGCCCACCCCCCGGCCGGGGACACGGACACGGCTCAGTCCGCGCGCTTCCTGTCGTACAGGTGCAGGGAGCGCAGGGCCGCTTCGAGGGCGAAGCGGCGGTCGGGGTCCAGCAGGCGGTCGCCGAAGTGGCTGTCCAGGTTCCGCAGCCGGTACCGGACCGTCTGGGCGTGCACGCCCAGCATCTCGCCCACCTGCTCGGCGGGGGCCCGGGTGGAGACGTGGACGCGCAGGGTCTCGACCAGCCGCTCCCGGCGGGTGCCGGACAGCCCGTCGAGCGGGGCCAGTTCGCGCTTGGCGAGCTGGGCCACGAGGGCCGGGTCGGAGAGTAACCACAGCGTCGTCAGGTGGTCCTCGCAGTGGACCAGGGGGGCGTCCGCCACGATGCCGTCGTCGATGAGACGCAGGACGCGCCGCGCCCAGCGGATGGAGTGTCCGGCCTCTCCCGGCGGCACGGTCAGACCGATGACGGCGGGGGTGCCGGCCAGGGCGGAACCGAGCATCGCGAGGCGTTCGGCGGTGAGCGGGCCGGGGACGAGCAGGTGCGGCTCGGGGAGGGTCAGGTCGGCGAGGACGTCCCGGTCGAGACCCGTCTGGGCCGGTTCGGCGACCGGCGGGCGCAGGGCGACCATGGTGCACTCGGCCGGGAGCTGCCAGGACGCCTCCTGGCACAGTTCGGTGATGGCCGCGCGGGGCAGCGGCGGGCCGGCGACGACGAGGTGGAGCAGTTTCCTCCGCAGCGCCGCCACGTCGGACAGCGCGCGGGACTGGACCATCGCGTACCCCTCGCGGGAGAGGGCCGCCAGCTCCTCGACGTAGGCGAAGAGGGCGTCCGCGAAGGCCAGGATGAGGGTGGGGGAGAGGTTGTACGTGCGCCCGATGCTCTTGGCCCGGCGCAGCGCGATGCGCGCGCCGAGGCGGTAGGCGCCCTGCAGGGTGTCGAGGTCGCGCCCCTCGTACGCCTCCACCCGGCCGAACTTGCGCAGCAGTTCGTCCCGGAAGGGGGCGTTCACCCCCGGGTCGGCGACCCGTTCCACGAAGGCCGTCAGGGCCTGCTCCACTCCCTGGCGGATCGCGTCCGAGTGGGGCCCGCTGAAGAGGTGGGCGTACACCGGGTAGGTCCGCTGGACCTCCACCCCGATCTCCTTGATGAGTCCGGGGATCTCCGGCCTCATCAGGGCGGCGAACTCCCGGGGGAGCGGGTCGAGCGGTTCACCGATGTGCGGTGACTGTGCGATGGGGGGCATGGACCGATCCCTTTGTTCTTCTGCGCGACCGGTGGGGGAACGGCGGCGCGGCGCCCCGCTGTCGTGCGGGGCGCCGCCACGGCCGTCAGTGCGTACCGACAGGGCCTGTTGAAGCTAGATCAACTGCTGTGCGCTGTACACAACTTGCGCAGGAGTTGCCGTGCGGGGAGACCGTATGTCGCCGAGTAGGCCGGGAATCGCCCCTGAGTGGCCGTTATTTGACGGCGGAGTGCCAGTTCTGGGACAGCGTCTTTCCGGCGTCGGGGGCGACGAGGCCCGGCGCGTAGAGACCGGTCAGGTACGTCTGGGTGTTGTTCAGGACGAGGCTGTTCTTTCCGGCGGCGGAGGGCAGCCCCGTCTTGAGGTTGACCGCGCCGTCGATCAGGCCGAGCAGCCCGAGGCCGCAGCCGCTGGCGCCGGGGACGGCGAAGGTGTTGTCGTACTGGGTGGCGCCGAGGAGGTTGAGGCGGCTCATGTCGCCCTCCTCGTTCGCCGAGCCGTCGCCGTTGAACCGCTCGAAGCCGAACTCGGGCGCCGTGCGGTTGCGCGGACGCAGCAGGATCGGCTTCTCCTTCGTCCCGATGTAGCAGTTGTTGCCGAGGAACGGGTTCTGCAGGCGGATGCGGACCGGGATGGTCACGATCGGCTGGTCGGTGAGGACGCCGGCGATCTGGTCGAAGTCCGAGGGGGTGCCGACCGACTCCAGGGTCGCGGTGATCTTGTTGAGGCTGCCGTCGGAGAGCTGCTTGCAGATGCTGGTGATGAACGGGATGTCGCTCGGGCACATCAGGCCGAGCAGGCCCCCGGGGACGGTGGCGGAGTCGGCGATGATCGCGCCGGAGGCCGGGGCGACGACCGAGCTGGTGCCGTCGGAGTTCTGGATGGTGCCGATCTGGAGGTCGGTCTTCCCGGTGGTCACGGTGGTGTTGCCCAGCTTGATGGAACCGCTGAGGGAGAAGGAGGCGACGCACTGCGGCGCCTGGTCGAGACCGTCGGTGGCGAGCATCGCCGGCGCGTCCACGGGACAGCGGGTGGACGGCGCCCAGCCGCCGTTCAGCTGGGGGGCGGCCGCGGTCGCCATGCCCGTGGAGGCGAAGGCGCCGAGGGCGGTGAGGGCGGAGACGGTGGCCAGTTTCGTACGGGCGGAGACGAGGGGCACGGTGGAAGCCTTCCTGGGGAAAAGGGGGAACTCGACGGGTGGGTCAGCGCTCGGGCCTGGGGACCACGTACGGCTGGAGGTCCGAGGTGCATTGCCGGTCCAGAGAGGGGGGGGCGGTGAGGATGCCGCAGGTCTGGCCCTGGATCTGCTTGATGTAGTTCCCGGGGCCGGAGATCGAGGCCGTGAGGAGCCGGTCGAGGTTCTCGCCGTTGGCGCCGCAGCTCTTGAAGGCGGGGATGGTCACTTCTCCGACGAGGGGGCCGCCGGTGGTGAGGCTGTAGCCGAACAGGCCGATGGCGGGGTCCTGGAGGCTCCGGCCCACGAGCACCAGGTGGTTCCCGGGGTAACGGGTGGGGTCGGGTTCGGGGGAGGAGAGCGGTGTCACGGTGCGGCAGGAGGGGCCGACGTCCAGCTTGGTGCCGTTGACCTCGACATCGAGGACGTGCAGGACGAGGGGGACGCGGGCGTAGGTCTTTCCGGAGCTGAGGCCTTCGGTGCCGCCCAGCCGCATGTCCGATGCGACGGTCATCGGACCCTTCTGCTCCAGGGACATGGTCGCCGTGATCGGCGCGAAGTCGAAGCCGAGGAGCGTGGCCTTGAAGGGCGGGGTCCGGGTGAGCCCGTCGTAGGAGAGGGAGGCGCGTGACTTCTGGGTGAAGTGGAGGCCGTCCTCCAGGAAATCGACCGAGGTGTTCCCCTGCTGGACCAGGACGCAGACCGGCGGGATGAGGGCGGCGCCGTTCAGTTTCCGCGCGTTGGCGTAACCGGCGATGTACGCCGACAGCGACATGCTGTCCGGCTTCTCGTGCAGGCAGGTCGGCGCCGGCGGCCGGTACTCCGGGGGACGGGGTTTCGGGTTCATGTGGGGTGTGTCCGGGTCTATGCCCGTCGGGAGTCCGGCCGTGGGGGTGTCCGAGGCCGCGTCCGCCCCTTCCGGGGTCTCCCGCTCCGCCGGAAGCGACGGTTGCGCCGAGGGGGTGGGAAGGGAGCCCGTGGGGGTGGCCGAGGACGGGTCGGCCGAAGGCGCCGGAGCCGTGCCCGGCTCCCCGGTGGCGGCGGGGCGGACCGGTACCGTGGCGAGCGCCCGGCGGTCCTTCTCCTCCTGTTCCGGGACGCAGGCGACGGAGAGGGCCCCGGGGGTGGTGGGCGCACCCTCGGCCGTGCTCAGGGCGAGGTCGATGTCCAGGTTGCCGGCGGTGAGGACCAGGTCGCCGGCGCTGCCCGTCGTCAGGATCGGGACGTCACCGGTCGTGGTGAGCGTGAGGGGCCCTTCGGCGGGAGTGCCGAACGGCTGTGCCGTACCGCTCCACGTGGCTTCCGCGCGCTGCCCGTCCTGGGCCACGCCGACCGTGAGGCGCGTCTCCGGCCGTACGGTGGCGGCCTTGAGCGCGGTGAGGTCGGCCACCGCCGCCGCGGGGAGTTCCACCGTCGTGGTGACGTCGGTGAACCGGATGTCCTCGCCCGCGACCACCCGGTCGGGGAAGGCCGCGGCGATCCGCACCGTCGCGGACTGCTGCCCGGAGGGCAGGGTGCAGACGTAGGGCAACGCGGCGTCGACCTTCAGCGTCCCCACGGCGACGGCCGCCGCCGGAAGCAGGGGGGCGAGCGCCACGAACGCGGCGATCGTCGCACCGCGCGCGCGGGAACGGGACGGTCGGGGGGTGGGCCCGGGGCCTCTCATCTGCTGCTCCGCTCGGGTCGTTCGTGTGCCGGCGGGAAACGCCGGCGAAGGGTGCGGTCGGCTCGTGGACGCGGGAGGACGCGTTCCTACGGGTTGGTGCCGACGATCGTCGGGACGGTGGTGGTCCCCGTCTTCCTGATGGAGTGTTCGAACTTCAGGGTCGGCTTGGAGCCGACCGGGACGACGGCACCGCAGTTGACCGCCGAGACGACGGTCAGCTCGCCGGCGACGCTGTTGGCGGCCAGCCTGCCGGTCGAGTTGGTGTAGGTGAGGGACGCCTTGCCCGTCGTGCGGAAGGAGCAGGCACCGACGGTCGTCTTGAGATCGACGTTGCCGAAGTGGCCCTTGGTGACACCGGTGGTGGCGGTGTGGTCCAGGGCGACGATGCTCCAGGGCAGGGCGGGGGCGACGGTCGCGTTGCCCAGGGGACTGGCGCAGGACGTGCCGAAGACGAGGGCGGTGACGTTGCCGATGGCCGCCGGGTTCCCGGTGGCGCTCTCCAGGGTGCCCGAGATGCCCGGCTGACCGCAGACCACGGAGAAGCCGTTGAGGCCGAGGGTGAGGTTCGTGCCGCTCGCCGAGGAGAAGGCGACGGGCGAGGGCGTGACGGTCCAGGTCGTCGAGGCGACGGCCGAGGCCGGCGACACCGCGAGGACGAACGCGGACACGGTCGCCCCGGCGGTGACGGCCAGCTTTCCGGTCGGCTTCTTCACGGTGCTGGGTTCCTCCGGGTCGTGGTCGGATGCCGGAACGGTCGTGCCGTCCGACGCGCTCGGAACGGTTCGCCCGCCTCCCCGCCCGGCCGTCGCCGGGCGGGGAGGCGGACAGAGCCGCGTCCGTCCGGCCGGGATCACCGGCCGGACGGACGCGGGTTGCCCGATTTCTTACGGGTTGCTGCCGACGATCTTCGGGATGGTGCTGGTGCCGCTCACCTTGGCCAGGTAGTCACCCTTGAAGGTGGGCTTGGCACCGACCGGGATGGCGGTGCCGCAGTTGGTCGCCGAGACGACGGTGAGCTCGCCGGCCGTGCTGGCGATGGCCAGCTTGCCCGTCGAGTTGGTGTACGTGCCGGACGCCTTGCCCGTGACGCGGAAGTTGCAGGCGCCGACGGTCACCTTGGCGTCGACGTTGCCGACGTAGCCCTTGGTGACGCCGGTCGAGGCGGTGTAGTCCTGCGCCACGATGGTCCAGGGGGTGGTCGCGACGGTGGTCACGTTGCCCAGGAGGCTGGTGCAGGGCGCACCGGCGGCGCCGAAGGCGATGGAGTTGATGGTGCCGACGGTCGCCGGGTTGCCCGTGGCGCTCTGCAGCGTGGCCGCGGCGGTGGACTGCGTACACGTCATGGCGAGGCCGTTGACGCTCAGCACGATGTTTCCGCTGTTCACCGCGGTGATGTTGGCCGGCGACGGGGTGACGGTCCAGACGGTCGAGGCGACGGCCGAGGCCGGCGAGACCGCGAGGGCGAACGCGGCCGAGGCTGCTCCGGCGACGACGGCGAGGTTTCTGATCGACTTCATGGCTCTGGGACTCTCCTTGGGGATTGACCGGCAGAGGGTGGCCGCCATGGGGGACGAACGAGCGGCCGGCACCCCGGTGACCCGGGCTGCGAAACCTGACGTTACTTGCGGGAAACTTGGCTGAACAATGCCGCAGTACAAGATTCTTTGAAGACGTCGTATTGCCTGTCAGGCCGGTGAGCGGTAGCGGGAAGCCTCTTGGTTCCGGCGTGCGCAATGTCGACAATTCTGATCGATCGTCCGGGAGGTGCCGGCGCGGCGTTCGCATATGTGGCCACGTGGCCGGGCGGAGGGATTTTTTGCTCCCCCGGTGACAAGTCGCGCGGTGGAATTGTTTATCCGCTGACAAGTATTCCGATGTGCTGTGCCGTCTTGCGAAAACTCGGAACTTGGTATTGCCCGATGAGGTTACTCGGCCGTAGCGTTCCCCGGGTGGCGCTCGGTCGCAGGTCGGCGCGTTTTCACGGGCCGCTCCTGCGGCGGATGGTGTTCCGCCCGGCCTGCCGGCCGGATGGGACCCGGCCGACGGGGCCCTGTTGGCAGGTCCCCCCGAGGCGCGGTGCCCGCCCTGTCCCGGCGGAGACAAAAACCGTTCCCGATCTTGTCTCCGCGGTGATAAAAGCGGAAGCGGATCAAGGTTTCTGGTGCCCGCCTATTGTCCAGGTGATCCGCACCGACTTACCGTGCGCCCGCGGCACACGCCCGGCGCGCGCTTGCTGGAGGTGAAATGGGAATCGAAGTTGTCGTTGAGGGTCTGACCATGTCCTTCGGCAAGCAGAACATCTGGCAGGACGTGACACTGACATTGCCGGCCGGAGAGGTGAGCGTGATGCTCGGCCCTTCCGGTACCGGTAAGACGGTCTTCCTCAAGTCGCTCATCGGGCTGCTGAAGCCGCAGCGCGGCCGTGTCCTCATCAACGGGGTCGACATGGTCAGCAGCCCGGAACGCGACATCTACGAGACCCGGAAACTCTTCGGCCTCATGTTCCAGGACGGAGCCCTCTTCGGCTCCATGACCCTGTTCGACAACATCGCCTTCCCGCTGCGCGAGCACACCCGCAAGCGGGAGTCGGAGATCCGGCGCATCGTGATGGAGCGGATCGACCTCGTCGGCCTGCTGGGCGCGGAGGGCAAACTGCCGGGCGAGATCAGCGGTGGCATGCGCAAGCGCGCCGGCCTCGCCCGCGCGCTCGTGCTCGACCCGCAGATCGTGCTGTGCGACGAACCGGACTCCGGTCTCGACCCCGTCCGCACCGCCTACCTCTCCCAGCTCCTGATCGACCTCAACGCCCGGATCGACGCGACGATGCTGATCGTCACCCACAACCTGGACATCGCCGCCACCGTCCCCGACAACATGGGGATGTTCTTCCGGCGCAACCTCGTCACCTTCGGCCCGCGCGAGGTCCTCCTCACCAGCGAGGAACCGGTCGTCACCCAGTTCCTCGCGGGCCGCCGCGAAGGTCCCATCGGCATGTCCGAGGAGAAGGACGCCGCCACCCTGGCCGCCGAGGCGGACGCCTCCGCCGGCCGGGTGGCCGAACCCCGCGTCATCGTGCCGCAGCTGGAGCCGTCCCCCGGCCTGCCGCCGCGTGCCGCGGTCGCCCGGCGCCGGGAGCGCGTCCTCGGCATGCTCGACCAGCTGCCGCCCGCCGCCCGCGCCGCCATCCACGAGACGTACACGAAGGACGCCGCGGCGCCCACGCTGTCCATGCCCGCCCCCGGGAGCGGCTCGTGATCGCCGGCGCGCTGCGGCAGACCGGCCGTCTCTTCGCCCTCACCGCCGAGGTGAGCCGGGCCGTCTTCCGGCGGCCCTTCCAGTTCCGGGAGTTCGTCGAGCAGTTCTGGTTCGTCGCGAGCGTCACCATCCTGCCCGCCGCGCTCGTCTCCATCCCGTTCGGCGCCGTGATCGCCCTTCAGGTCGGCTCGCTCACCCAGCAGTTGGGCGCCCAGTCGTTCACCGGCGGCGCCAGCGTCCTGGCCGTCATCCAGCAGGCCAGCCCGCTCATCGTCGCCCTCCTGATCGCCGGCGCCGGCGGCTCCGCCATCTGCGCCGACCTCGGCTCCCGCAAGATCCGGGAGGAGCTCGACGCGATGGAGGTCATGGGCGTCTCGCCCGTGCAGCGCCTGGTCGTCCCCCGCGTCCTCGCCACCATGGCGGTCGCCGTGCTCCTCAACGGCATGGTCTCCGTCGTCGGCACCCTGGGCGGCTACTTCTTCAACATCGTCCTCCAGGACGGCACCCCGGGCGCCTACCTCGCCAGCTTCTCCGCCCTCGCCCAGCTCCCCGACCTCTACATCAGCGAGCTGAAGGCCCTGATCTTCGGGTTCATCGCGGGCATCGTCGCCGCCTACCGGGGGCTCAACCCCCGGGGCGGTCCCAAGGGGGTCGGCGACGCCGTCAACCAGTCCGTCGTCATCACCTTCCTGCTGCTGTTCTTCGTGAACATGGTGCTGACGGGCATCTACCTCCAGATCGTCCCGCCGAAGGGAGGCTGAGACCGATGGCCTCCCCGTTCGTCTGGCTCGACCGGTCCGGTGACCAGCTCCTGTTCTACGTCAGAGCCCTGCTCTGGATACCCCGGACCCTGCGCCGCTACCTCAAAGAGGTCCAGCGCCTGCTCGCCGAGGTCGCCTTCGGCTCCGGCGGCCTCGGCGTCATCGGCGGCACCATCGGCGTTATGATCGCGATGACGCTGGCCACCGGCACCGTCGTCGGCCTCCAGGGCTACGCGGCCCTCGAACAGATCGGCACCGCGGCCTTCACCGGCTTCGTCTCCGCCTACTTCAACACCCGCGAGATCGCCCCGCTCGTCGCAGGGCTCGCCCTCTCCGCGACCGTCGGCGCGGGCTTCACCGCCCAGCTCGGCGCCATGCGCATCAACGAGGAAGTGGACGCCCTGGAGGGCATGGGCATCCGCTCCATGCCGTACCTGGTCACCACCCGCATCATCGCGGGCGTCGTCGCCATCATCCCCCTGTACGCGATCGGCCTGCTCTCCTCCTACCTGGCCTCCCGCTACGTCACGGTCCTCTTCAACGGCCAGTCCCAGGGGACCTACGACCACTACTTCAACCTCTTCCTGTCACCGACGGACGTCCTCCTGTCGGTGCTCAAAGTGCTGATCTTCAGCGTGATGGTGATCATCGCCCACTGCTACTACGGCTTCCGCGCCTCCGGCGGCCCCGCCGGCGTCGGCATCGCCGTCGGCCGCTCGGTGCGCAACGCCATCGTGCTGATCAGCGTCACCGACTTCTTCCTGTCGCTGGCCCTCTGGGGCGCGACCACGACCGTGAAGGTGGCGGGGTGAGATGAACGATCCACGAGGAGAAATCCTGCGCCGCCGGTTCGCCGGCGTCGTCTTCCTGCTGGTGCCCGCCCTGCTCGCCTGGCTGGCGGTCGCCGTCTACGACAAGAAGTTCACCGACTCCGACCCGGTCGTCGTCGAGACCGGCAGCGTCGGCAACGAGATGCACCTCGGCGCCGAGGTGAAGCTGCGCGGCGTCGTCGTCGGCGAGGTCCGCGCCATCGACGCCACCGGCGGCGGAGGCGCCCGGCTCACCCTCGCCATGCGTCCCGGCACCCTGGACCACGTCCCCTCCGACGTGCGCGCCCAGATGCTGCCGACGACGCTGTTCGGCGAACGGTTCGTCGCCCTCGTACCGCCCGGCGGCTCCTCGGCGCGTCCCCTGCGCCCCGGCTCCGTCATCCCGGAGGACCGCTCCAGCAACGCCGTCGAACTCCAGCAGGTCCTCGACAACGTCCTGCCCATGCTCACCGCCGTCCAGCCGCAGAAACTGTCGGCGACCCTGTCCGCCGTCTCCAGGGCCCTGGAGGGACGCGGCGACAAGCTCGGCGAAACCCTCGTCCAACTCGACGCCCACCTGCGCGAGTTCAACCCCCAGCTGCCCGCCCTCACCCGTGATCTGAAAGAACTCGTGAAGGTCAGCCACCTCTACGCGGACGCCGCCCCGGACATCGTCACCGCGCTCACCGACTTCACCACCACCAGCGGCACCCTCGCCGAGAAGGAGACCGCCTTGGCCGGCACCCTCGGCGCCACCACCCGGACGGCCGAGGACCTGACGACCTTCCTGCGGCAGAACAAGGACAACATCATCCGGCTCAGCGCCACCAGCAGGCCCACCCTGGAACGGATCGCGGAGTACTCCCCGTCCTTCCCCTGCACCCTGCGCACCCTCGCCCAGTTCGTGCCCGCCATGGACAAGGCGCTCGGCAAGGGCACCAACCAGCCCGGCATCCACGTGGACGTCACCACCGTGCCCTCGCGCGGCGCCTACGTCCCCGGCCGCGACGCCCCCTCCTACGGCTCCGGCGGCGGCCCGCGCTGCTACCCCGTGCCCTACCTCGGCGTCCCGGCCGCGCCCGCCGCGCGGGCGTCCGCCGCGGCCGCGCAGGACCTCGGCCCCGCCAACTCCCCGCAGGAGAACGACCTCGTCAACGAACTCCTCGCCCCCGCGGCGAAGAAGAGCCCCGGCGACCTGCCGGACTGGAGCAGCCTGCTGGCCGGTCCCGCGTTCCGCGGCGCGGAGGTGACCCTCCGATGACGACGCCACCCGCCCACACCCGCCGCCGGGGCCTGACCGGGACCATCCTGAAGTCCCTCGCCTTCGTCCTCGTCACGGCCCTCGCCACCACCGTGCTCGGCTTCAGCATCGCCAACACCGGCGTCGGCTCCGACACCCGCTCGTACCGGGCCCTCTTCACCGACGTCACCGGACTCGCCGAGGGCGACTCCGTGCGCATCGCCGGGGTGAAGGTGGGCGAGGTGACCGACGTGCGCGTCGTCCAGCGGCGCACCGCCCAGGTCACCTTCACGGTCAGCGAGGACCGCACCCTGCCCCGGTCGGCCACCGCCGCCGTGAAGTACCTCAACATGGTCGGACAGCGGTACGTCTCCCTCGACCGGGGCAGCGGGGACCTGGAGGGCACCCTCCGGGCCGGGGACACCATCCCGCTGGAGCGCACCACGCCCGCGCTCGACCTGACGCTGCTGTTCAACGGGTTCAAGCCGCTGTTCGAGGGCCTTTCGCCCAACGACGTCAACGACCTCGCCGGATCGCTCGTCCAGGTCCTCCAGGGCGAGAGCGGAACCGTCGACAGCCTGCTGCGCCACATCGGCTCCCTCACCCGGACCGTCGCCGCCAAGGACAAGGTCATCGGTGAGGTCGTCACCCACCTCAACACCGTCCTGGGCACCCTCAACGACCGCGAGGCCGGCTTCAACGACCTCGTCGTCACCCTCCAGAAGCTCGTCACCGGCTTCAACGCCGACCGCAAGCCCCTCGGCGAGGCGGTCAAGGCCATCGGCGACCTCAGCACCACGACCGCCGGGCTCTTCCAGGAGAGCCGCGCCCCCCTCAAGAAGGACATCGCCGAGCTGGGCCGGCTCTCCGGAACCCTCGGCGACCACGCTCCCCGCCTCGAACAGTTCCTCGCCAACACCCCCGCGAAGATGACGGCGCTGGCCCGGCTGACCTCGTACGGATCGTGGTTCAACCTCTACCTCTGCGAGGCGCGCGTGAGCGGCGTGGGAACCTCCGACGGCTCCAAGCCGCCGACCGGCATCGCCGTGACCGAAGCGAGGTGCCGCGGATGAGCCCCCGCCCCCTGCTCAAGCCCGTCAAGGAACGCAGCCCCGTCGGCGTCGCCCTCGTCGGCCTGGTCCTCCTCGCCCTGCTGGGAGCCCTGGCGTACAACGTGGAACGGCTTCCCCTGGTGGGCGGCGGCACCTCCTACAGCGCCGACTTCACCGAGGCCGCCGGACTCGACTCCGGCGACGAGGTGCGCATCGCCGGCGTCAAGGTCGGCAAGGTCACCGGGGTCGCCCTCGACGGCCCCAAGGTCAAGGTCACGTTCGAGGTCGGCGACGCCTGGGTCGGCGACCGGTCGACCGCCGCCATCGCCATCAAGACCCTCCTGGGCGAGAAGTACCTGGCGCTCGACCCGCTGGGCGCCGCCCCGCAGGACCCCGGCACCCGCATCCCGCAGACCCGCACCACCTCTCCGTACGACGTCACCCAGGCGTTCCAGGACCTCAGCGGAACCGTCGACGCCATCGACACCAAGAAGCTGGCGAAGAGCTTCGAGACCATCTCCGACACGTTCAAGAACTCGCCGCCGCACGTGCGCAGCGCCGCCGACGGCCTGTCCGAACTGTCGAGGACCGTCTCCAAGCGCGACGCCGAACTCGCCAGGCTCCTGGAGAACAGCAAGAAGTTCACCAAGACCCTGGAGAACAAGAAGTCCAGCTTCGAGACGCTCATCGAGGACGGCGGCTCCCTGCTCGGAGAGCTCCAGAAGCGCCGCGACGCCATCCGCGCCCTGCTCAAGGGCAGCAGGGAACTCGGCACCGAACTCAGCGGTCTCGTCAGCGACAACGACCGGCAGCTCGGACCCACCCTCAAGGCCCTCAGCCGCGTCACCGGCGTCCTGGAGAAGAACAGCGGCCAGCTCGACAAGACGCTCGCGCTCGTCGGCCCGTACTACCGGCTCGTCGGCAACACCCTCGGCAGCGGCCGCTGGTTCGACAGCTATCTGTGCGGCGTGGTGCCGCGCGCCTACCTGCCCGAGACCTCGCAGCCCAAGACCGGATGCCTGCCGCCGAAACAGACGGCGACGGCCAAGGGGAGCGGTGAATGATGACCAGACCCAGAGCGCCCCTCGCGGCCGGACTCGCCCTCGTGGTGCTCGCCGCCGGCGGAGTCGCCGTCGCGCAGCACGTCCTCGACCCCGCCGGGACCCGCGTCACCGCCTGGTTCGACCGGGCGGTCGGCATCTACGCCGGATCCGACCTGCGCGTCCTCGGCGTGCGGGTCGGCGAGGTGGAGTCCGTGGAGCCGGAGGGCACCCGGGTGCGCGTCGAACTCCGCCTCGACGAGGGCGTACGCGTCCCCGCCGACGCGCGGGCCCTCGTCGTCGCCCCGAGCATCGTCGCCGACCGCTACGTACAGCTCACCCCCGCCTACAGCTCCGGCCCCGCCCTCACCGACGGAGCCGAACTGCCCGCCGACCGCAACCGCGTCCCCGTCGAGATCGACCAGCTCTACGCCTCGATCACCGAACTGGGCGACGCGCTCGGCCCGAACGGCGCCAACTCCGAGGGGGCCCTGTCCGAGCTGCTGAACACCGGCGCGAAGAACCTCAAGGGCAACGGCGCGGCCATCGGCACCTCCATCGAACAGTTCGGCAAGGCCGCCAAGACCCTCGACGGCAGCAGCGACGACCTGTTCACCACCCTCGGCCAGCTCCAGACCTTCACCACCATGCTCAAGAAGAAGGACGGCGACGTCCGCACCGCGCAGGAGCGCCTGGACGAGGTCGTCGGCTACTTCGCCGAGAACAAGAACGACCTCGCCGGCGCCCTCAGGGAACTCGGCAAGGCCCTCGCCCAGGTCAAGACGTTCATCAAGGACAACCGCGGCGAGCTGAAGAAGAACGTCGACCGGCTCGTGCCCCTCACCCAGACCCTCGTCGACCAGCGCGCCTCCCTCGCCGAGGCGCTCGACACCGCCCCGCTCGCCGCCGGGAACGTCGTCAACGCGTACAACCCGAAGACCCGCACCCTCGACGGTCGCGCCAACCTCAACGAGATCAGCATGGGCGGACCGCTGCTCCCGCTGCCCGTGGCCGGCGCCTCCTCGGCGAGCACCGGAGAGGAGAAGCGATGAAGCGCGGCACCCTCCCCTCCCGGAAGGCGGCCGGAGCCGGAGCCGTCGGCGTGATCGCGGTCGGCCTGGGCCTGGCCGTCGTCCTCGGCGGGGTCCCCGCCGTCCCGGTCCGGTTCGACGGCATCCAGGACCTGCCGCTGCCCGGCGGCGCCGACCTCGGCTCCCACCCGTACACGGTCACCGCCGAACTCGACGACGTCCTGAGCCTCGTGCCGCAGTCCGCGGTCAAGGTCAACGACGTCGCCGTCGGCCGGGTCACCGCCATCGAGCTGGTGCCCGGCACCTGGACCGCCCGCGTCACCCTCAAGATCAACGGTGACGTCGAGCTGCCCGCCGACGCCGGCGCCCGCCTCGAACAGTCCAGCCTCCTGGGCGAGAAGTACATCCAGCTCGTCGCCCCGCAGGGGAACGGCAAGGGCCGGGGCGGCGTCCAGCAGGCCGCCGCCCGCGCGGACGGCGGCGGACGGCTCACCGACGGCAGCGTCATCCCGCTGGCGCGCACCAGCCGCAACACGGAGGTCGAGGAGGTCTTCGGCGCCCTGTCCCTGCTGCTCAACGGCGGCGGGGTCAACCAGCTCAAGACCATCACCAAGGAGCTGAACACGGCACTCGGCGGACGCGAGCCCGAAGTCCGCTCGATGCTGAGGCGGGTGGACACGCTGGTGACGAACCTGGACGCCCACCGCGGCGACATCACCCGCGCCCTCGACGGGGTCAACCGGCTCTCCGCCACCCTGGCCGGCCGCAAGGACGACGTCGGCACGGTCCTCACCGGCCTCTCGCCCGGCCTGAAGACGCTGGAGAACCAGCGGGGCTCCCTGCTGACCATGCTGCGCGCCCTGGACACGCTGTCCGGCGTCGCCGTCACCACCGTCGACGCGAGCAAGAAGGACATGGTCGCCGACCTCAAGGCCCTCGCGCCGACCCTGACGGCCCTCGCGGACGCCGGTGCCGACCTGCCCGAATCGCTCCAGGTGATGCTGACGTACCCCTTCACCGACGAGGTGATGCGGGGCATCAAGGGCGACTACCTCAACGCCTATCTGCACCTCGCCTCCGCCTCCGGCACGAAGGTGATCCCGCCGCTGGTCCCCAGGGACGAGACCCCGACCATCCCGCCCCAGCCCCCGACCCCGGACCCGGGTACGGCCGGCCTCCGGAAGCAGGGGGGGAACGGCACCGCCCCGGGCACGGGAACGGCCCTGCCGCTGCCGGTCACCACACCGACGAACGGAGGCGGGAACCGGTGATCACCCGTACCGTACTGCTGAAGAACCTCGCGTTCCTGGTCATCGCCGTCCTCGTGCTCGGCTTCCTGGGCATCCGCTACGCGGACCTCGGCCGCTACGCGGGCGTCACCGACCACTACGTCGTCAAGGTCCACCTCGCCCGCACCGGAGGACTGTTCACCCACTCCGACGTCACCTACCGGGGCGTCTCCGTGGGGCGCGTCGGCAACATCGACCTCACCGCCGACGGGGTCGTGGCCGAGCTGCGCATCAAGAAGTCCGCCCCCCGGATACCCGCCGACGCGCGGGCCGTGGTCGCCGGGCTCTCCGCCGTCGGCGAGCAGTACATCGACCTGCGCCCCGAGAGCGACGGCGGTCCCTTCCTCGCCGACGGCGCCCGCATCGAACAGACCGACACGCAGGTGCCCGCACCGGTCACCGACGTGCTCGCCAGCATGAACGACCTCACCAACTCCGTACCGCTGGAGTCCCTGCGCACGGTCGTCGACGAGTTCGGCAAGACGTTCGAGGGGCACGGGGACGACCTCCAGGTCCTCCTCGACAACGGCAGCAGGTTCGTCCAGGCCGCCGACCGGGCGCTGCCGTCCACCACCCGGCTCATCCAGGACGGCGAGGTCGTCCTGCGCACCCAGGCCGACGAGAGCCGCGCCATCCGCGGCTTCGCCACCGGCGCGCGCGACCTCGCCGCCACCCTCAAGGGCTCCGACGCCGACCTGCGCCGCCTCCTGACCGTCACGCCCGACGCGGCGGGCCAGGTCAGCGGGCTCCTGCGCGACCTCGACCCGAGCCTCGGCGTCGTCCTCGCCAACCTCCTGACCACCTCGGAGGTCGCCGTCACCCGGCAGCGCGGCATCGAGGAACTGCTCGTGAAGCTCCCGGCGGCCGTCTCGGCCGGAGCCACCGCCGTCGACGGAGGAAAGGTCAACTTCGGGATGGCCGTCACCTTCTTCAAGCCGCTGCCCTGCACCAGCGGGTACGGTGGCACGCGCTACCGCAACGGGCTCGACCTGGGGACGGCGCCCGCCCTCAACACCGGCGCCTCCTGCACGGCCCCCGCCTCCTCCGGGGTCAACGTGCGCGGCTCGGCCCACGCCCCGAAGGGCGGGGGCGTGCCCGTCCCGGCCCGGGCCGGCTCCCTGCCCTCGGGCAGCGCGGGGGGCCCGGCCGGCACGGCGGACGAGCGGCAGTCGCTGCCCGGCGCGCTCGCCCTGCCCGGCCAGAACGCCGGAGCGACCGACATGGCCGGACTGCTCGGCCTCGGCACCGGGAGCACGCGGTGAAGCGGGCGAGGGCGCTCGGCGCCGGAGTCCTCGTCGTCGCCCTGGGGTTCTGCGGGACCGGCGCGTGGACCTACGCGCAGGCCCGCGCCGACGACGGCCTCGCCTTCGGCCGGGAGCGGGACACCGCGCTCGCCGAGGGCCGGGACCGCGTCACCGTACTGAACACGCTCGACGCCTCGACCCGCGAGCACGCCGAAGCGGGCGTCCGGGCCTGGCGCGACGCGTCCACCGGGCCGCTCCACACCGAGCTGGGGCGCACCGAGCCCGCGGTGGGAGCCTCGGCGCGCGCCACGGTCACCGAAGCGGCCCTGACCGCCCTGGACGCGAGGGCCGGCACGGCGAAGCTCGTCGCGACCGTCCGCGTCGACGTCACCCCCCGGGGAGGCGGCGCCCCGACCACCGACCGCAAGCGTCTGGAGGCCGTCCTGACGCGCACCGGCGAGGACACCTGGAAGGTCGCCGCGCTGAGCGCGGTGCCCGTCGCCGGAGCCGAGGGGAGCGAGGACGAGTGACACGACTGCTGCGCGGGGCGGCCCGGGGAACCGGAACCGAGGAGAAGGCGGAGACGGCGGAGACGGTGCGTCGGACGGAGCCGGTCCCGGACACGGCCGGGGCGGCGCCCGGGGCCGAAGCCGTCACCGACCCGGACGAGCGGCCCGGGGACCGGACGGAAAACACCGAGGGGAAGGCCGAGAAGCCCGAGAAGGCGTTGGAGACGAAGAAGGCGCCGGAGACGAAGAAGCCCGAGAAGCCCGAGAAGCCCGAGAAGGCCGAGAAGGCCGAGGAGACGGAAGAGGCGGAAGAGGAGCCGCCGGAGGACGAGGGCGGATGCCGCTCCACCTCCCCGTGGCGGAGGATCGCCCTGCCCGCGGCCGTCGTCGCCCTGCTCCTCGGCGGAAGCGCGTTCTTCTACGGCGCCCACCAGCTCCGCTCCACCCCGTCCGCGCGCAACCACGCGCTCACCGACGTCGCCGCCACCACCCGCGTCGGCGGCGACGTCGGCGAGGGCCTCGCCCGGATCTTCTCCTACGCCCCCTCCAGCGCCGACGCGGCCGAGCGCTCCGCCCGGACCGTGCTGACCGGACGCGCCGCCCGCCAGTACGGCGACCTGTTCGCCCAGGTCCGCGCGAACCTGGTCAAGCAGCGCGTCACCCTCACCACCCAGGCCGTCCGCGTCGGAGTGATCGAGCTCGACGGGGACGACGCGCGCCTCCTCGTCTTCCTCGACCAGACCTCACGGCGGGACAAGGCCCCCGCCACGACCGCCGCGGCCCAGCTCACCGTCACCGCGAAGTTCCGGGGAGACCGGTGGCTGATCGCCGACATCAAGGCCCGCTGACGATGAGCGGGAGACGGGAGCACCCCATGAAACGCCCGGTCCGCACCCCGGCGGGCATCCGGCCGGTCCTGGCCGCGGCCCTCGGGCTCACCCTCGTCGCGGGTGGCTTCGCGGCCTGGACCGGCCACGACTGGTACGCCGCGGCCCACGACGACTCCGCCGCGTACGCCGTGCAGCGCGACCGGGCGCTCGCGGCGGGGGAGCAGGCCGTGCAGAACCTCAACACGCTCGACCACCGGCGCGTGGAGCAGGGGCTCGACCTCTGGGAATCCTCCACGACCGGGGAGCTGCACAAGCAGCTCGTGGGCGGACGCCAGGAGTTCACCAGCCAGGTGAAGAGCGCGAAGACGGTGACCACGGCCCGGGTGCTGTCCGGTGCCGTCACGGAACTCGACGACCGGGCGGGCCGCGCCCGGCTGCTCGTCGCCCTGCGCGTCACGGTCACGACGCCCGACAACAAGAGCACGGACAAGGACAGCCGCATGCTGGGCGAACTCACCCGCGCCGACGGGCAGTGGAAGCTCAGCGGCCTGGGGCAGGCCCCCGTGGGCGGCACGGCGTCCGGTTGACCGGGCCGTACCACGTGAACCGCCCGCACCCGAAAGGACACGCACGATGCCGACGCCCCGTCACCACCTCAACCGCCAGCGCCGCCGCCAGGCCCTAGCCGCCCCGTCGGCGCCCGCTCCCGCCCCCGAGGAGACCGCCTCCCGGCCGTCCGGTGACGACCGGTCCCGTACGCCGGTGGGCCTCCTGACCGAGACCGCCCCGCGGACCCGGCGGGGAACGACGGCGAAGCCCGCGCGGGGGACGGCGGCGGACGGGACGCCGGAACGGGACGCCGGCGGGAGCACCGCCGACGGGGACACCGCCCGTCCCGGTCGCGGCGGGCCCCGGGACCGGGCGGCGTCCGCCGGGGAGTCCGGGGGCGGGGCACGGCCGCGCCCCCTCGTCCCCCTCGTGGTCCTGTGCGTCCTGACGCTCCTCCTCGGCGGCTTCTCCGGCTGGGCGTACCACAGGGCGTCGGAGCTCCGCGACGACCCGGCGCGCTCCAACACGGCCCTCACCGACCTCGCCCGCACCAGCGAGATCAAGGGCCAGACCTCCGCGGCCGTCGCCGCCCTCTTCTCCTACGACCACGCCGACACGACCCCCTTCGAGCAGGCCGGGAAGACGCTCCTCACGGGCAAGGCCGTCGCCCAGCACCGGACGCTGCTCGGCGGGGTCCTCGCCCAGGCCGCCCAGCAGAAGACGGTGATCACCACGACGGTCACCGACAGCGCGGTCGAGCGGATCGACGGCGACCGGGCCCGGGTCCTGGTCTACGCCGACCAGAGCAGCGTGAGCACGGCCGGGACCGGCGGGACCGGCAAGCGGCAGCCGAAGGCCCAGGACCAGGGCGTCTACGCGGGTGCCATGTTCGCCGTGGACGTCGTGCGGCGGGACGGACGCTGGCTCGTGGAGAACATCGACACCTTCGGCCGCTGAGCCGCCCGACCCCCGCGGCGCCCGCGGCCCCGTACGGGACGGCCGTACGGGGCGCGGGAAAGGGCCCCGCACGACCGGCGGCCGCGACTTGCCCCGCCCCGCACGCGGCGGCCGCGACCGCCCCGTACACGTCACGCGGCAGTCGCAACCGCCCCGTACACGTCACGCGGCGGCCGCGGCCGTCCCGCTACGCCCTCCGCGTGGCGACGAGCACCGTCGCGTACCGCTCCTCGCACGTGACGATCCGCGCCTCCAGGCCGCACGCGGAGACCGCCTCCACCGCCCGGTCCGCCTGCCCCTCGCTCGTCTCGGCCAGCAGATGGCCGCCGGGCGCCAGCCACTCCGGCGCCCCGGCGGCGACCCGCCGCAGCACGTCGAGCCCGTCCGGGCCGCCGTCCAGCGTGACGAGCGGTTCGTGGTCGCGCGCCTCGGCCGGCAGCAGCCCGATCTCCCCGGTCGGCACGTACGGCACGTTGGCGACCAGGATCTCGACCCGGCCCCGCAGCCCCGGCGGCAGCGGCGCGAACAGGTCCCCCTCGTACACCCGGCCGCCGCGCGGTTCGAGGTTCCGCCGGGCGCAGGCCACCGCCGCCGGCTCGATGTCCGAGGCGTGCACCTCCGCGCCCCCGACCCGTTCGAGCAGCACCGCGCCCGCCGCTCCGGAACCGCAGCACAGATCGACGCAGAGCGCGCCGGGCGCGGCCAGCGCCACGGCCCGCTCGACCAGGAACTCGGTCCGCCGCCGGGGCACGAACACCCCCGTCTCCACGGCGATCCGCAGTCCGGCGAACCCGGCCCAGCCCACGACGTGCTCCAACGGCAGGCCCGACGCCCGCCGCTCGACCATCAGGTCCAGCTCGGCGGGCCCGCCGGCCGTCGCGAGCAGCATCGCGGCCTCCTCCTCGGCGAAGACGCAGCCGGCGGCCCGCAGACGTCCGACGACCTCCGTGTCAGGCAAGTCGCGCCTCGATGGCCGCCACGAGCTCCGGGGCGTCCGGCTCGGTGCGCGGACGGAAGCGGGTGACCTCGCCGTCGCGGCCGATCAGGAACTTCTCGAAGTTCCACTGCACGTCACCGGCCTCGCCCTCGGAGTCCGCGACCTTCACCAGCTCCGCGTAGAGGGGGTGGCGGTCCTCGCCGTTGACGTCCGTCTTCTCCAGGAGCGGGAAGGTCACCCCGTACGTGGTCGAGCAGAAGGTCCGGATCTCCTCCGCGCTGCCCGGCTCCTGGCCCGCGAACTGGTTGCAGGGCACGCCGAGCACGGTGAGGCCGCGCTCCCCGTACTCCTTCTGCAGCCGCTCCAGGCCCGCGTACTGCGGGGTCAGGCCGCACTTGGAGGCGACGTTCACCACCAGGACCGCGCGGTCCCGGTAGTCGGCCAGGGTGACCGGCTCGCCGGTCAGGGTCTTCAGCGGGATGTCGTACAGGCTCATGGCTGCTCCTCGTCCGAATGGGGTTTGATCTCAGCATGCGCGACGAACCACTGGCAATGACGATCGGCCCCCTCGCGGAGGAAGGACCGGAAAGAGTGCGCTGCCGGCTCTGCGGACGCCCCCTGACGGGCGCGGGCTCGCGCCGCACCGGACTCGGCCCGGCCTGCGACGCCAAGCTCCACCCGCCGGGCCCGGACATCCGCGCCCGCCGCCACGAGGTCGAGCAGGACGCCCTGCCGGGCCTGGACCCGCCGGGGGCGGCCACCGGGTCCGAGTGAGCCCCCGGGTCCTCAGAGCCTGCGGAACAGGCCCTCCTGGACCACGGACACCAGGAGCCGGCCCTCCCGGTCGTAGATCCGGCCCCGCGCGAGTCCCCGCCCGCCCGTGGCGATCGGGGACTCCTGGTCGTACAGGAACCACTCGTCCGCCCGGAACGGCCGGTGGAACCACATGGCGTGGTCGAGCGACGCCATGTCGAACCCGCGCGGACCCCACAGGGGCTCAATGGGGATCCGCACCGCGTCCAGCAGGGTCATGTCCGAGGCGTACGTCAGGGCGCAGGTGTGGATCAGCGGGTCGTCGCCCAGCGGCCCCACGGCCCGCATCCACACCGCGCTGCGCGGGTCCGCGCCCTCGACCTCCTCCCCGGTCCACCGCAGCCGGTCCACGTACCGGATGTCGAAGGGCTGCCGGCGGGCCATCCGCTCCAGGGCCTCCGGCAGCGCCCCCAGGTGGTCGCGGATCTCGTCCGCGAGGTTCGGCAGGCTCTCCGGGTCCGTCATGTGCCGCGGCGGCAGCTGGTGCTCGAACCCGGCCTCCTCCGGCAGGTGGAACGAGGCCGTCAGGTTGAAGATCGTCCGCCCCTCCTGCACCGCCGTCACCCGGCGGGTCGTGAACGAGCGCCCGTCGCGCACCCGCTCCACCTGGTACACGATCGGCACCCCGGGCCGGCCCGGCCGCAGGAAGTAGGCGTGCAGCGAGTGCACCGGCCGCTCCTTCTCCACGGTGCGGCCCGCCGCCACCAGGGCCTGGCCGGCGACCTGCCCGCCGAAGACCCGCTGCAACGACTCGTGCGGGCTGAGCCCGCGGAAGACGTCGACCTCGATCCGCTCCAGGTCGAGCAGGTCGACCAGCCTCTCGGCGGGATTGGTCACCACGGAACTCCTCCTACAGCTGTCCGACGGACGTCACGCGGACGACCGCGCGGCCCTCCTCGTCGGAGGCCGCGAGATCCACCTCCGCGCCGATGCCCCAGTCATGGTCGCCGTTGGGGTCGGCGAAGGTCTGCCGGACGCGCCACAGGCCGTGCGCCGCGTCCTCCTCGATGGCGAGCAGCTTCGGGCCGCGCGCGTCCGGGCCCGTGCCGAGGTCGTCGTACTCGTCCCAGTACGCGTCCATCGCCTCGCCCCACGCGTCCGCGTCCCAGCCGGACTCCGCGTCCAGCTCGCCCAGCGCGTCCACGTTGTCCAGGGCGGCCAGCTCCACCCGGCGGAACATGGCGTTGCGCACCAGGACCCGGAAGGCGCGGGCGTTCGCCGTGACCGGCTTGACCTGGTCGGCCTTCTCCTGGGCCTCCTCGGCGGTCTGGACCTCGGGGTTCGCCAGCTGCTCCCACTCGTCGAGCAGCGAGGAGTCCACCTGGCGCACCATCTCGCCCAGCCAGGCGATCAGGTCCTCCAGGTCCTCGGTCTTCAGGTCGTCCGGGATGGTGTGGTCCAGTGCCTTGTACGCGCTCGCCAGGTACCGCAGGACGATCCCCTCGGTCCGCGCCAGCTCGTACCAGGAGGTGAACTCGGTGAAGGACATGGCGCGTTCGTACATGTCGCGGACGACCGACTTCGGCGACACCGGGTGGTCGCCCACCCACGGGTGCGACTTCCGGTAGACGTCGTACGCGTGCCAGAGCAGCTCCTCCAGCGGCTTCGGGTACGAGATCTCCTGGAGCCGCTCCATCCGCTCCTCGTACTCGACGCCGTCCGCCTTCATCCGCCCCACGGCCTCCCCGCGCGCCTTGTTCTGCATGGCGGCGAGGATCTGGCGCGGGTCGTCGAGCGTCGACTCGACGACGGACACCATGTCCAGGGCGTACGAGGGGGACTCCGGGTCGAGCAGGTCGAACGCGGCGAGGGCGAACGTGGACAGCGGCTGGTTGAGCGCGAAGTCCTGCTGGAGATCGACGGTGAGCCGGATCGTGCGGCCCTCGGCGTCCGGCTCGTCCAGCTGCTCCACCACACCGCCGTCGAGCAGCGAGCGGTAGATCGCGATGGCCCGGCGGATGTGCCGCAGCTGCGCCTTGCGCGGCTCGTGGTTGTCCTCCAGGAGCTTGCGCATCGCCTCGAAGGCGTTGCCCGGACGGGCGATCACCGAGAGGAGCATGATGTTGGTGACCTTGAAGCGGGAGGTCAGCGGCTCCGGATCGGCGGCGATCAGCTTCTCGAACGTCGTCTCGCTCCAGGCGACGAAGCCCTCCGGGGCCTTCTTGCGGACCACCTTGCGGCGCTTCTTCGGGTCGTCGCCGGCTTTCGCGAGCGCCTTCTCGTTCTCGATGACGTGCTCGGGCGCCTGCGCGACGACCAGCCCCGCCGTGTCGAAACCGGCCCGGCCCGCCCGGCCCGCGATCTGGTGGAACTCACGGGCGCGCAGCGTGCGCACCCGGTTGCCGTCGTACTTGGTGAGGGCCGTGAAGAGGACCGTGCGGATCGGCACGTTCACGCCCACGCCGAGCGTGTCCGTCCCGCAGATCACCTTCAGCAGACCGGCCTGCGCCAGCTTCTCCACGAGCCGCCGGTACTTCGGCAGCATGCCCGCGTGGTGCACGCCGATGCCGTGGCGCACGAACCGCGAGAGGTTCTGGCCGAACTTGGTGGTGAAGCGGAAGCTGCCGATCAGCTCGGCGATCCTGTCCTTCTCCTCGCGCGTGCACATGTTGATGCTCATCAGCGACTGCGCGCGCTCGACGGCCTGCGCCTGCGTGAAGTGCACGATGTAGACGGGCGCCTGCCTGGTCTCCAGGAGCTCCGTCAGGGTGTCCGTGATGGGGGTGAGCCGGTACTCGTACGAGAGCGGCACCGGCCGGGTCGCGGAGCGGACCACCGAGGTCGGCCGGCCCGTGCGCCGGGTCAGGTCCTTCTCGAACATCGACACGTCGCCGAGCGTCGCCGACATCAGGACGAACTGCGCCTGGGGGAGTTCGAGCAGCGGGATCTGCCAGGCCCAGCCGCGGTCCTGCTCGGCGTAGAAGTGGAACTCGTCCATGACGACCTGGCCGATGTCGGCGTACTTGCCGTCCCGCAGCGCGATCGAGGCGAGGACCTCCGCCGTGCAGCAGATCACCGGCGCGTCCGCGTTCACGGAGGCGTCGCCGGTCAGCATGCCGACGTTCTCGGTGCCGAAGAGTTTGCACAGGTCGAAGAACTTCTCCGACACCAGCGCCTTGATCGGCGCGGTGTAGAAGGTCACCTGGTCGTTCGCGAGCGCGGTGAAGTGCGCACCCGCCGCGACCAGCGACTTTCCCGATCCGGTGGGGGTGGACAGGATGACGTTGGCCCCGGAGACGACCTCGATCAGCGCCTCTTCCTGGGCCGGGTAGAGCGTGATGCCCCGCTCCTCGGCCCAGGAGGAGAAGGCTTCGAAGAGGGCGTCGGGGTCGGCGGTCGGCGGAAGCTGATCGATGAGGGTCACGCTCCCATCTTGCCTGGATTCCGTCCGGATCAGGGAACCGGCCGTCGCCGGCGGTGATCATCGGCGGTAGGCTCGTCCGTCGACCGGGCGTCGAACGAACGATCCGGCAGGGGAGAAACGGGGCGGGCCACTCATGATGGGACCGGCGCACTCACTGTCCGGAGCGGCGGCCTGGCTGGGGGCCGGGGCCCTCGCGGCGGCCTACGACCGCCCGATGCCCTGGCCGGTGCTCGTCGTCGGCGCGCTCATCTGCGCGGGGGCGGCCCTCGCTCCCGACCTCGACCACAAGTCCGCGACCATATCGCGCTCCTTCGGGCCCCTCTCCAAGATCCTCTGCGGGATCATCGACAAGCTGTCGTACGCCGTCTACAAGGCCACCCGTTCCAAGGCCGACCCCCGGCGGACCGGGGGACACCGGACCCTCACCCACACCTGGCTCTGGGCGGTCCTGATGGGCGTCGGGGCCTCCGCGGCGGCGGTCAGCGGCGGCCGGTGGGCGGTCCTCGCCCTCCTCTTCGTCCACACGGTCCTGGCCGTGGAGGGTCTCCTCTGGCGGGCCGCCCGGGCGTCCAGCGACGTCCTGGTCTGGCTGCTCGGCGCGGCCGGCGCCTGGATCATGGCGGACGTCCTGGAGGACCCCGGCAACGGCGCGAACTGGTTCTTCACCGGTCCCGGCCAGGAGTACCTGTGGCTCGGGCTGCCGATCGTCCTCGGTGCCCTCGTGCACGACATCGGCGACGCCCTGACGGTGTCGGGCTGTCCGGTCCTCTGGCCCATACCCGTCGGCCGCAAGTTCTGGTACCCGGTCGGCCCGCCCAAGTTCATGCGGTTCCGGGCCGGCAGCCGGGTCGAGCTGAAGGTCCTCACGCCCGCCTTCATGGTGCTCGGCGGGATCGGCGCGGTCTTCGCGCTCGGCTACGTGTAGTCCCGTAGTCCCGTCCGCACGCGCGGGGCCCGCACCGGAGATCCGGGGCGCCGGGGCGGAACCCGGGAGAGCGTGACACCGGCCCTCACGACCGCAACACGTCATGAGGGCCGTCGTGACGTCCGGCCCCGGTCACCGCGTCGTTCCTCCCCGATCGCGCCACCGCGCGGGAGCGTCAACTTCGCCGGTGGCCGATTCACTCCGAGCAGGGGCGACCGCGAAGGAGCGGCGGAGGCTTTCGGCCATCGCGGGGCGGGCGGGGGAGAGGCGAGAGGCATGGGGGACGGCTGTGGTCACCCCGGCCTCCCGCGGGACGGTCCGGAGGGAGTGACCCCGGAGGCGGATTCTGTAAACGTGCCCAGCGGGATTGGCCGAACCCCCCTCCTCGTCACTTTACGCATCCGTGCGGATGCGATGCGCTACGGATGCTTCGGCTCCGCCACGGCGCGCACCGGCCGGCCGGCGGCGCACCTCCGAAGCGCCGACCCGAGGGGAAGAACCATGACCACACCTCCCGCTGCTCCGCTCCGCGTCACCCTGGCCAACGGCAGCTTCGAACAGCCCGCCGTGACCGGCGTGGAGATCCTGCCGGACGCCTCGCAGACGCAGGCGGCGAAACGAGTCCCCGGCTGGCTCACCACCGCCTCCGACCACAGGATCGAGCTGTGGCAGTCAGGGTTCCAGGGCGTGCCGGCGGCCGACGGCGCCCAGTTCGCCGAACTCAACGCGAACGAGGTCTCCACGCTCTACCAGGACCTGCCGACCACGCCCGGTACGAAGCTGTACTGGCGGCTGTACCACCGAGGCCGCCAGGGGCAGGACACCATGGCGCTGGACATCGGGGCGCCGGGGAACACGGTGGAGCAGAGGCGCTTCACCGACGGCACCACCGCCTGGGGCTACTACACCGGCACGTACACCGTTCCGGCAGGCCAGACGACGACGCGCTTCGCCTTCCGTTCCCTCTCCGCCGCCGGCGGCAACCGCAGCGTGGGCAACTTCCTGGACGGCATCTTCTTCGGCACCGCTCCCCACGTGGAGCTCGCCAAGACCGCCGTTCCCGCAGGGCCGCTGGAGGTGGGTGACGTCGTCACGTACCGCATCACCGCCAGGAACGAGGGCGGCGGCGGAGCCGAGAACCTCGTCCTGAGCGACGTCGTCCCCCAGGGCATGACGTACCTGCCCGGCTCCCTGCGCGTCGTCGACGGCCCGAACGCCGGGGCGAAGAGCGACGCCCGGGGCGACGACCAGGCGTACTACGACGCCGCGGCGAACAAGGTCGTCTTCCATCTCGGCAACGGCGCTTCCGGCGGTCAGGGGGGCAGCCTGCCCAACACCGAGGCCCTTCCGGCAGGGACCACGGTGGAGTACCGGGCCGTCATCGACCGGGCCGCCGGCGGCAAGCAGATCAGCAACACCGCGACCGCCGCCTACGAGAACCGGCTCGGCGACACGCCGGAGCCCCTGACGTCCACCTCCAACGAGCAGATCACGGAGGTCAGGCCGGCCGCCGACCTGGCCGTGACGAAGGCGGCCGACGCGACCACCGTCACCGTCGGCCAGACGGTGACCTACCGCATCACCGTCCGCAACACCGGCCCGAACGACTCCAGCGGCGTCACCGTCACCGACCGGCTCCCCGACGGCCTCGCCTTCCTGTCCGCCGACGGCACGGACGGAAGCTACGACCCGGCCACCGGGCGGTGGACCGTGGGCGACCTGGCCGACGGCGCCACCGCCACCCTCGTGCTGCGGGCCAAGGCCACCAAGGCCGGTCCGACCGGCAACACCGCCACCGCCACCGCCAACGAGAAGGACCCCGACACCACCAACAACACCGACACCGTCAGCGTCTGCGTCGAACCGGCCCCCTCCTGCTGCGACCCCTGCGCCGGACAGGAGTAGCCCCGGCCGGCCGCTGCGGGGACCGTTGCCGAGTCCTGTTCCCGGTCCACCCGTGCGGGGGCGCACGGCCGGGAGCAGGGCCCCGGGGCACCGGTCCCGGGCCACGCGGCAGCCCTTCGGGCCGCCGGGGAAGGACAAGGCGGCCGGATGCGCCGGCCGTGTCCGGAGATCCGGCACGGGTCCCCGCGCGTGTACGGCCCGGTCAGCCGTGCCAGGTGGGCTTTCCCCACCGGAGGGAGGCGATCGTTTTTTCCCCATGAGGGACAGATCGCGCCATGTCCGCTCTTCGTCCTCTGGACCGGCCGCGCCCCCTCGCGCTTCACTTCCGCCCCATGAGACCACTCAGGATCACGAGCGTGATCGGCGCGCTGCTGCTGGCCGCCGGCGCGCTGTTCACCGCCCAGCCGGCGACCGCCGGGGTGCCGGACGGCCCGACGCCCCCGGCCGAGTTCACCACCGACTGGCACGACCCGGTCACCGCCGCCCCGCCCGTCGCCGTCCCCGGGACCCCCAGCTGCGAAGTCACCCTCGCGGCGGCGCGGTTCCGCGACTTCACCCCCTACCGGGGGAGCTACGTCCCGCCGGCGGAGTGCGGCACCCGCTGGAACAAGGTCGTCCTGCGTCTCGAGGGCAAGGTGAAGGGCCGCCAGTACGACCGGCTCGGACACGTCACCGTCGGCGGCGTCGAGATCCTCCGCACCTCCACGCCCCAGCCCTCGCCGGACGGCATCACCTGGTCGGTCGAGAAGGACGTCACCCGGTACCGCGACACCCTCAGCCGCCCGCAGCCCGTCGAGATGCTCATCGGCAACGTCGTGAACGAGACGTACACCGGCGTCCTCGACGTCCGCGTCACCCTCACCTTCCACACCGCCCGGGGCCGGGTGAAGCCCGCCGCCGACACCCCCGACCGGGTGCTCCCGCTCACCGGCCCCACCCTCACCACCCCGCGCAACACCGAACGCGTCCTCGCCGAGGTGTACGCCACCGGGTCGGGCGGGGGCTGCGAGGAGTACTGGTACCTCTCCGTCCCCGACACCGCCCCCTACTCCTGCCGGGCGGCCGGCGGACCCCACCGCGAGGTCCGCGTCTCCGTGGACGGGCGCCTCGCCGGCATCGCCGCCCCCTTCCCCACGGTCTGGACCGGCGGCTGGTCCAACCCCTTCCTCTGGTACGTCACCCCCGCCCCCCGCGCCTTCGACGTCCAGCCGGTCGTCTACGACCTGACCCCCTTCGCCGCCGTCCTCAACGACGGGCGCCCCCACCGCGTGGAGGTCGCCGTCGCCGGCGTCCCGGCCGGTCTGCCGGGCTGGTCCGCGCCCACCAACGTCCTCCTCTGGCAGGACGAGGGCAGCCGGGTCGTCACCGGCGGCCTCGACCGGCACGAGGAGAGCGATCCGGTCAACTCCTCGGTGTACACGCCCGGTTCCTCCGACTCCCTCCACCGGGTCGACACCGGGGCCGGTCACCGCCTCACCGTCGGCGGCCACCTGGACACCTCGCACGGCCGGGTCGTCACCACCGTCACCCGGACCGTCGGGCACACCTCCGCGCACCGCTGGGGCGAGGGGGAGAACCCGGACGCGTTCACCGGCCGCTGGACCGACCGGGAGACCGTGACCAGCGGCCGCACGGTCACCCGCACCGACCGCGCGTACACGATGGACGGCGAGACCACGGTCGGCGCCGGCGACCGGCTGCGGACCGTCCTCACCCTCGGGGACCGCGCCGACACCCTCGTCCTGCGCGACGGACGGCGCCTGTCCCGGTCCCGCCTGGACCACACGTACACCGGCGACGCGACGTACACCACCGGCGTGCCGCGCGAGGAGCGGCACGCCGTCGGCACCACGACCGAGCGCTACCGGCTGTACGGCTCCGGGGGCTGTCACGACCGGACCCTGACGACGGTCCAGGGCACCGTGACCCGGGACCTGCGCCGCTGCTGAACGGGGCCGTGCCCGGCCCCCTCCGCACGGGGGCCGGGCACGGTGCCTCAGCGGGGCTTCGCCGAGTCCACGCCCGGACGGGCCGCGCGCCACTCGCCCCGGGTGAAGTCGGGGATCTCCTGCGGCACCCCGCCGGCCTTGATCGAGGCGTGGCTCAGCGGCACCGGGGCCGACCAGGTGGCGGCGTCGTACACGTCGAAGTCCGGCACCAGCCCCTTCTGGAGGCACTGCGCCAGGCGGTAAACCATGAGGTAGTCCATTCCGCCGTGTCCGCCCGGCGGGTTGGCGTGCTCCTTCCACAGCCAGTGGTCGAACTCGGCCGCGTACGCCGAGAAGTCGCCCCACTGGTCGTCCTTGTGGTCCGGCTCCAGGTAGATGCGGGCCGGATAGTCCTCGAAGACGCCCCGGGTGCCGCCCAGGCTGTTGATCCTGCTGTACGGGTGCGGGGTGGAGACGTCGTGCTCCAGGCGGATCACCCGGCCCCTGGCCGTCTGCACCAGGCTGATCGTCCGGTCGCTCCCGACGTACGTCTCCTTCCGGCTCGGGTCGCCGGCCGGCACGTGCTCCGCGCGGTACTCGGCGAGTCCGAGCGCCGGGGTGCCGAAACTGCTGATGCGCACCGCCCGGTCGCCCCGGTTGAGGTCCATGTAGTTCGCGACCGGGCCGAAGCCGTGGTTGGGGTAGAGGTCGCCGCGCAGCCGCGTGTGCCACAGCCGGCGCCAGGGCCCCTCGTAGTACGTCGGCGAGAACATCAGGGCGCGCAGGTCGTGGTTGTACGCCCCCGCCCCGTGCAGGAGGTCGCCGAACTTCCCCGCGTGCGCCATCCGCAGGACCCGCATCTCGTTCCGGCCGTAGCAGCAGTTCTCCAGCTGCAGGCAGTGCCGGCGGGTCTGCTCCGACAGGTCGACCAGCTCCCACAGCTGGTCCAGCTCCATCGCGAGCGGACACTCCACGCCCACGTGCTTGCCGTTCAGGAGCGCGGCCCGGGCGACGGCGAAGTGGCTGTCCCAGGGGGTCGCCACGTACACGAAGTCGAGGTCGGTCCGGGCGCACAGGTTCGCGTAGTCCTCCTCGCCGTTGGCGTACAGGGCGGGGGCCGGCCGTCCGGCGGCGACGACCTGCGCGGCGGCCCGCTCGGCCTTCTCGCGCACCGGGTCGCAGACGGCGACCACCCGCACCCAGGAGTGGGCGAGGAAGTGGCCGATCATGGAGGCGCCCCGGTTGCCGAAGCCGACGATGCCCACCCGGACCGTGGAGCGGGCCTCGAAGGGGACCCCGGCCATGGTGGCGCCCCGCCGCCGCGGCACGGCGGCGGGGGCGGACGGGGCGGCGTGGGCGGTTCCGGTACCGGCGGCGAGACCGAGCCCCGCCCCGGCGGCCCCCGCCGTGGTCCTGAGGACCGTACGCCGGCTCGGAGTGCGCGGTGTCTGCTCGTTCATGGAACCTCCCGGAGCTGTGTGGGCACGGCCGTTTCATGAATCCCGCACAGGACCCTGGCCCCGGCGGCCGGCGGCCCGCAAGGGTGCCGGCGGGACACGGGAGACGGATGACCGGACTGTACTGTTCCGGACCCCGGGCGGAACCGCACCGCCCCCGTGCCTCACCCGAACGTACGAAGGGCCCCTCGCCGCCCGGGCGAGGGGCCCGTCGACCGGGCGAGGGGCCCGCCGACCGGGGACGCGAGGCGCCCGACGGAGGGTCAGGGACGGGTGGCGCGCTCCAGACCGAGCAGCACCGACCCGTAGGTCCGGCCCGTCGCCCGGTCCATCCCGATCTCGCACGTCCGATTGGCCGAGAAGTGCGCGTCGAACGGCCGGGCGGTGACCTCGGCCGCCTCGCGGGCCGTCGCCGAGGCCGTCAGCTCCGGGTGCAGCATGCCCCGGTCGCCCGCGAAGGCGCAGCACCCCGCGTCGGCCGGGACCACGACCTCCTCCGCGCACGCCCGGGCCACCTCGGTCAGCTTCTCCCCGCCGCCCAGGCGCAGCGCCGAACACGTCGGATGGACCACGGCGGACCCGACCCGGCGGCGCACCCGGAGGCGGGGGAGGAGCTCGTCCGCCGCCCACACCGGCGAGTCCACCACCGTCAGCTCCGCGTGCAGCGCCCGGTTCTCCTCCGTCAGGTACGGCACCACCTCGCGCGCGATGCCGAGCGCGCACGAGGAGGCGTCCACCACGAGCGGCAGCCGCCCGCCCGCCGTCCACCCCCAGGCCGCCTCGACGATCCGGTTCGCCATCACCTCGTTGCCCCGCTCGTACCCCTTGGAGTGCCAGATCGTCGCGCAGCAGGTGCCGGCCACGTCGTCCGGGATCCACACCGGCCGCCCGGCCCGCGCCGACACCGCGACGACGGCCTCCGGGAGCGAGGGGCCGGGCTCTCCGTCCGGGTTCCCGAAGACGCGGTTCACGCAGGCCGGGTAGTAGACGGCGACCGCCGCCGGACGGTGGGTCCGGGGCAGCCGCCGCGCCGCCGCGCCCGGGATCTCCGGCAGCCACCCGGGGACGAGGTCGGGGCGGACCGCCTTGCGGACGAGCCCCGTCACCGGGGTCAGGACCCGGTCGCCGACCCGGTCCGCGGCGGCGACCGCGAGCCGCGCCGAGGCTTCCACGAGACGGAAGCCCCGCGCGGCCAGGGCGGCGATCCGCTCCTCGTGCGGGGAGTGCCGCTCGTGCCGGAACCCCTTCATCAGCGCGCCCGTGTCGATGCCGACCGGACAGGCCGACGCGCACAGGGAGTCCCCGGCGCAGGTGTCGACGGCGTCGTACCCGTACGCCTCCAGGAGGCGGGTCTCGACCCGCGAGCCGTCGTCCTGCCGCAGCATCTCCCGGCGCAGCACGATCCGCTGGCGCGGAGTGGTCGTCAGGTCGCGGCTGGGGCACGCCGGTTCGCAGAACCCGCACTCGATGCAGGGGTCGGCGGTCCGTTCCACCGTCGGGATCGTCTTCAGACCGCGCAGATGGGCCTGCGGGTCGCGGTCCAGGACGATCCGGGGTGCGAGGACCCCGGCCGGGTCGATGGCCTCCTTGGTCCGCCACATCAGCTCGGTCGCCTTCGGCCCCCACTCCAGCTCCAGGAAGGGTGCGATGTTGCGGCCGGTGGCGTGCTCGGCCTTCAGCGAACCGTCGAACCGCTCCACGACGAGCGCGCAGAACTCGTCCATGAAGGCCGCGTACCGCTCGACGTCGGAGGGGTCGCCCGCGTCGAAGGCGAGCAGGAAGTGCAGGTTCCCGTGGGCCGCGTGCCCGGCCACGGCCGCGTCGAAGCCGTGCCGGGCCTGGAGGTCGAGCAGCGTGGCGCACGCCTCCGCGAGCCGGTGCGGCGGCACCGCGAAGTCCTCGGTGATCAGGGTCGTGCCCGAGGGGCGGGCACCGCCGACCGCCGCCACGAACGCCCTGCGGGCCTTCCAGTACCCGGCGATCCGCTCCGGGTCGCGGGTGAACGCGTTCTCCGCGGACGCGACGGGGGCGACCAGGTCGAGCCCGGCCAGGACCTCCTCCGCCGCCCGCTCGTACGCCTCCCGGGTCGCCGCGTCCGGCGCCCGGAACTCGACCAGGAGCGCCGCCGTCGGCCCCGGCAGCTCCGCCCAGTCCGCCGGGGCACCCGCCACGCCCGCCGAGGCCCGCAGGGTGTTGCCGTCCATCAGCTCGACGGCGAGCGCCCCCGCCCCGTTGAACAGGGGCGCGGCGGCGGCGGCGGCCGGGAGCGACGGGAAGAGGAGCAGGGCCGTGGAGACCTCGCGGTCCAGCGGCAGGGTGTCGAGGACGACCTCGGAGATGAAGCCGAAGGTGCCCTCGGAGCCGACCATGAGGCCCCGCAGGATCCCGGCGGGCGTCTCCCCGTCGAGGAAGGCGTCGAGCCGGTATCCGTTGGTGTTCTTGAGCGCGTGCTTGGCCCGGATCCGCGCGGTCAGTCCGGCGTCCGCCTCGATCTCCGCCTTCAGCGCGAGCAGTTCCGCGCAGAGCTTCGGCTCGGCCCGCGCCAGCTCCTCGTCGGCGCGCGGGTCCCCGGTGTCGACCACCGTGCCGCCCGGCAGGACGACGGTGAGCGAGGCGACGGTCCGGTACGCGTCGCGGGTCGTGCCCGCCGTCATGCCCGAGGCGTTGTTGGCGACCACCCCGCCGACCGTGCAGGCGATCGCGCTGGCGGGATCGGGTCCGAGGGTGCGGCCGTACGGGGCGAGCGCCGCGTTGGTCCGCGCGACGGTGGTGCCGGGGCGGACCCGGACGCGGGCGCCGCCGTCCAGGACCTCCACCCCCGTCCAGTGGCGGCGCACGTCCACGAGGACGTCCTCGCCCTGCGCCTGCCCGTTGAGGCTGGTGCCGGCGGCCCGGAAGACCACCGCGCGGCCCTTGCCGCGCGCGTACGACAGGACGGCGGAGACGTCGTCGATGTCCTCGGCGACCACGACGACCTGCGGGACGAAGCGGTAGGGGCTCGCGTCGGAGGCGTAGCGGACCAGGTCGGAGACCTTCGACAGGACCTTCCCGGGGCCGAGCAGCTCGGTCAGCTCCTCGCGCAGCCGCCGGGGCGTCCCCCCGGCCCTGAGGTCCGGTACGCGGTCCGGGGCCGGGGTCCGCTTCACGCCGGGGCGCAGGGTCCGGGGGTTCGGTTCCAGCAGCGGCATGTCGGGCTCCCCTTCGGCGCGGCGTGCCCGAGGGGTCAGCAGCCGCCCTCCGGGCCGGGGGCGACCAGGGCGGACAGCAGTCCTCCGAGGACCTCGCGCTGGTCGACGGTCAGTGGATCAAGGATGTCCTCCGCGGCCGCCCGGCGCGCGTTGCGCAGCTCTCCCAGCGTGGCGCGGCCCGCGTCGGTCAGCTCGATCCTGATCGCGCGGCGGTTGTCCGGGTCGGGCGCCCGGCGCACCCGGCCGGCCGCCTCCAGGCCGTCGACGAGGCTGGTCACCGCCCTGGGGACGACCTCCAGACGGGCCGCGAGGTCGGCCATCCGGGGCGGCTCCCCGAAGGACGCGACCGTGCGGAGGAGCCGGGACTGCGCGGGGGTGATGCCGACCGGCTCCAGGTGGCGCTTCTGGACGCGGTGCAGACGGCGGGTGAGCCGCAGCAGCTGTTCGGCGAGGAGCCCGTCGGCGTCGGTCCCGTCCGTGCTGCCCGCCCCGGCCGTGCGGCTCGCGCGGCCGGGGCCGTCCGCGGGTCCGGGACCGTCCGACGGTCCGGTGTCGTTCGTACGGTCGGCGCCGCTCGTACGGTCGGGGGTGTCCATACGGGAACAATATCAGGACGCAGTTCATTGTGAGCATAGGTAACAGTGACCTAAGCTCTGTTCGACAGCGAACCCCCGAAGGAGCCCATGCGCCCCCACGACCGGTCCGAATGGACCCCTCCGCCCCGTGACCCGGGGGAGTCGAAGGAGCCCGCCCAGGTGCGGCGCATCCTGCGGCTCTTCCGCCCCTACCGCGCGCGCCTCGCGCTCGTCGGCCTCCTGGTCGGCGCCGCCTCGCTCGTCTCGGTCGCCTCGCCGTTCCTGCTCAGGGAGATCCTGGACGTCGCCATCCCCCAGGGCCGCACCGGGCTGCTCGGCCTGCTCGCCCTCGGCATGATCGTCACCGCCGTCCTGACCAACGTCTTCGGCGTGCTCCAGACCCTCATCTCGACCACCGTCGGCCAGCGCGTCATGCACGACCTGCGCACCGCCGTCTACGAGCGGCTCCAGCGCATGTCGCTGGCCTTCTTCACGCGCACCCGCACCGGCGAGGTCCAGTCCCGCATCGCCAACGACATCGGCGGCATGCAGGCGACCGTGACCTCCACGGCCACCTCCCTCGTCTCCAACCTGACCGCCGTCGTCGCGACCGTCGTCGCCATGCTCGCCCTCGACTGGCGCCTCACCCTCGTCTCCCTGCTCCTGCTGCCGGTCTTCGTCTGGATCAGCCGCCGCGTCGGCCGCGAACGGAAGAGGATCACCACCCGGCGGCAGAAGCAGATGGCCGCCATGGCCGCGACCGTCACCGAGTCCCTCTCGGTCAGCGGCATCCTGCTCGGCCGCACGATGGGCCGCGCCGACTCCCTGACCAGGACCTTCGCCGAGGAGTCCGAGCGCCTGGTCGACCTGGAGGTGCGCTCCTCCATGGCCGGGCGCTGGCGGATGTCCACCATCGGCATCGTCATGGCCGCCATGCCCGCCCTGATCTACTGGGCCGCCGGCCTGGCGGTCGGCTCGGCCGGCACCGCGATCTCCCTCGGCACGCTCGTCGCCTTCGTCTCGCTCCAGCAGGGCCTCTTCCGGCCCGCCGTCAGCCTGCTCTCCACCGGTGTGCAGATGCAGACCTCCCTCGCGCTGTTCCAGCGCATCTTCGAATACCTCGACCTGCCCGTGGACATCACCGAGCCCGCCGAACCCGTCCGGCTGCCCGTGGTCCGCGGCGAGGTCTCCTTCGAGAAGGTCGAGTTCCGGTACGACCCCGAGGCCCCCGGCCGCGCGACCCTGGAGGCCGTCGACCTGACCGTCCCCGCCGGCGGCAGCCTGGCCGTCGTCGGCCCCACCGGCTCCGGCAAGTCCACCCTCGGCCTCCTCGTGCCCCGGCTGTACGACGTCACCGACGGGCGCGTCACCCTCGACGGCGTCGACGTGCGCGACCTGGACTTCGACACCCTCGCCCGCGCGATCGGCGTCGTCTCCCAGGAGACGTACCTCTTCCACGCCTCCGTCGCCGACAACCTCCGCTTCGCCAAACCGGACGCCACCGACGAGGAGATCGAGGCCGCCGCCCGCGCCGCCCACATCCACGACCACGTCGCCGCGCTCCCCGACGGCTACGACACCCTGGTCGGCGAGCGCGGCCACCGCTTCTCGGGCGGGGAGAAGCAGCGCCTCGCCATCGCCCGCACCATCCTGCGCGACCCGCCCGTACTGATCCTCGACGAGGCCACCAGCGCCCTCGACACCCGTACCGAACACGCCGTGCAGCGGGCCGTCGACGCCCTCTCGGCCGACCGCACCACCATCACCATCGCCCACCGCCTCTCCACCGTCCGCGACGCCGACCAGATCGTCGTCCTGGAGGAGGGCCGGATCGTGGAGCGCGGGACGCACGAGGAACTGCTCGCCCGGGACGGACGGTACGCCGCCCTGGTCCGCAGGGACGCCCGTACGGCGCCGGAGGAGGGAGCCCCGGCGGACGCGACGGCGGTCGCGCGCCGGAACGGGTGATCGTCCGTCCCGGGGGCCGGTGACCGCCGCGTGCCCGGGTTCCCCCGATTTTCGTACGGGCCGGGTTAGCGTGCGCCCATGACGTACCGGTCGCCGTCCCCGTACGCGCCCCCGCGCCGTCTTTCCCTTCCCCGGCCGCCCCGCCGTCCCCGTCTCACCCGGCGCGGCCGCGTGGCCCTCCTCCTCGGAGCCGTCCTCGCCGCGGCCGTCGCGGTCGCCGTGGCGCTGCTGCTCGCACGCGGCGGACCGGCCGCCGAACGGCCCCGTCCCCTGCTCGTCCCGGAGGGCTGGCGGTCGGCCCAGGTCTACACGGCCGTCGACCGGGCGCTCGGCCTCCCCCGGGGAACCGCCCGGAAGACCGCGACCGCGGCCGGAGCCGCGCTCCCCCTGCCCGCCGAGGCCCGGGGCAACCCCGAGGGGTACCTCTTCCCGGCGACCTACCCGGTCCTGTCCACCACCGACCCCCGGGACCTGCTGCGCTCCATGGTGGCCACGGCGGGCGGACGGTTCGGCACCGCGAAGGTCGCCGAGGGCGCGCGGGCCCACGGACTGAGCGTGTACGAGACGGTGATCGCGGCCAGCATCGTCCAGGCCGAGGCCGACAACCCGGACGACATGGCCAAGGTCGCCCGGGTCGTCCACAACCGCCTCGCCCGGGGCATGGCCCTCCAGATGGACTCGACCCTGAACTACGCGCTGGGCCGCAGCACCGTGGACACCACGTACCGGGAGACCCGGTCGGCCGACCCGTACAACACCTACGCGCACAAGGGCCTGCCGCCGGCCCCCATCGGCAACCCGGGGGACCAGGCCCTGGACGCGGTGATCCGCCCGGCGGACGGGGACTGGCTCTACTTCGTCACCGTGGCGCCGGGCGACACCCGCTTCACCGCCGACTACGCGTCCCACCGGGCGAACGTGGCCGAGTTCAACGCCAACCGGAGCGCGGAGAAGGGCTGAGGCGACGGGCCGCCCCCGCGGGCCGGTTCGCTCCGCCCAACCGAACCGAACCGAACCGAACCGGATCGAACCGAACCGGATCGGACCGCCCAGGATCGGACCGCCCCGCCGGGGCCCCGGAAGGAACCGGCGCGGCCCGTCAGCCCGCCGGGGCGGCGGCCGGTTCGCGCTCCAGGAGGCGGCGGACACCGGAGACGGCCGCCCGCCCGGCCCGGTTGGCGCCGATCGTCGAGGCCGAGGGGCCGTACCCCACGAGGTGGACGCGTTCGTCCCGGACCGCGCGCGTCCCCTCCAGCCGGACGCCGCCGCCCGGTTCCCGCAGCCGCAGCGGCGCCAGGTGGTCGATCGCGGGCCGGAAACCGGTCGCCCACAGGATCACGTCCACGTCGGCCGTCCGGCCGTCGTCCCAGGCCACCCCGGTCGGGGTGATCCGGTCGAACATCGGGAGCCGGTCCAGGACCCCGCGCTCGCGCGCCGCCCGGACCGCGTCGTTCAGGGGCAGGCCGGTGACCGAGACGACGCTCCGCGGGGGCAGCCCGCGCCGCACCCGCTCCTCCACGAGCGCGACGGCCGCCCGCCCCTCCGCCTCCCCGAACGGGCCCTCCCGGAAGACGGGTTCGCGCCGGGTCACCCAGAACGTCTCCGCCGCGACCTCCGCGATCTCCATCAGGTGCTGGGTCCCGGAGGCCCCGCCGCCCACCACGAGCACCCGCCGCCCGGCGAACTCCCGGGGGCCCGGGTAACCGGCGGTGTGCAGCTGACGGCCCCGGAAGGTCTCCTGGCCCGGGTAGCGCGGCCAGAAGGGCCGGTCCCAGGTGCCGGTGGCGTTGATCAGGGCGCGGGCCCCGTACACGCCTTCCGAGCTCTCGACCCGGAGCCTGCCGCCTTCGCCCTCCCGGACGGCGGTGACGTCCACGGGCCGGTGGACCCGCAGGCCGAAGTTCCGCTCGTACGCGTCGAAGTAGGCGCCGATCACCTCCGAGGAGGGGCGCCCGGGGTCCGCGCCGGTCAGCTCCATCCCCGGCAGCGCGTACATCCCGTGGACCTTCCCGTACGTCAGGGACGGCCACCGGAACTGCCACGCGCCGCCCGGGCGCGGCGCGTGGTCGAGGACGACGAAGTCCCGGTCCGGCTCCAGGCCGGCACGCCGCAGGTGGAAGGCGGCGGAGAGCCCCGCCTGCCCGGCGCCGACCACGACGACGTCCACCGCGCGGACGTCCGCCGGCGCCGCCGTCCCGCCCGTCTTTTCGGCCTCGAAAACGTTCACGCTTCTACCAACTGTGGCGAAGGCGTGGATCTTCCCGCGCCCGCCCCGCCGGGGGACCCGGGCCGGAGGGGCCGGGGCTCAGTACGTCCTCAGGAGGGGCTGGGTGCTGCAACGGAAGGACCCGCCCAGGGAACGGGTGACGGAGAAGTCCACGTACTCGACGTGGACGCCGTGCTTCTCGATCTCCCGCCCGAGGAACGAGAACTCGGGATCGGTGACGTACGCGTCCGGTCCCAGGGGAAGGCCGTTGACGGCCAGGGAGGAGGCACGGTCGAGGTCGACGGTGATCCTCTCCCACCCCGCGAGCGCGTCGGGGACCCCGTCCGGCAGCGCCTCCTCGCAGGCCACCAGAAGCCCTTCCCGCACCAACCCGAGGGCGCAGTCCAGGTGCAGGACGCGTTCGTGCAGGCGCACCGTCTCGACCGTGTAGCCGTGGGGCGCCAGGAACTTGGCCAGCCACCGGACGCCCAGCGCGTTCGAGGCGAGTCCCGAGACCCCGACGAAGACCTTCCTGCCGAGGACCAGGACGTCCCCGCCCTCCAGGAACGGTCCCGGGCCGAGGGTGGGGTCGCCGGGGGCGGCGACCTCCGGCACGGGCACCGCGACGTACGCGCAGTCGGCCGGATACACGTGGTCGCGCATCACCTCCCGCAGCGGCAGCACCTCGCGGCGCCGGTGCAGGAGGCGCATGGACCCCTCGACGACCTGGTCGCCGACGGTGAAGAACGGGTCGCGGACGAAGAAGTTGGCGTAACCGTCGCCGTCGGCCGCCTTCTCCGCCGGGGTCAGCGGACGGGGCCGCAGGACCCGGGCCCCGTACCGTTCGAGAACCGCGCGGAACGCCTCCCGCTCCTTCTCCCAGCGGGCCTGCCGCTCCGGGGCGAAGTCCCTCATGTCGCCCCCGGCGGAGATGCTGTCCCGTGCCTCCGGGGGCAGGAAACGGAGACCGTCCGACGACACCGCCGACGAGGGGATCGACACCTCGCTCCGGGCCAGCACCACCGTCCGCAGCGGAGCGAACTCGCTCTCCACGTACACCTCGTCCACGGCGCTCCTCCCGGCGTCGGCCGACCCGGCGTCGGGCCCGGCCGGCCCGCGGGTCTCCCGTGACGGTAACGCGCGCCCCGGCGGTCCGCCCGGCGAGCCGGTCCGCCGCCCCGCCGGCCGGGGGCGCCGGTCCCGCCCGCCCCGGCCCCCTCCGCCCCCGCGCGCCGGTCCCGCACAATACGGGGATGAGCGACGACGACCCGTACCTGTGGCTGGAAGAGGTCTCCGGCGACGCCGCCCTCGCGTGGGTGGCCGAGCGGAACGCCGAGACGGCGGAGGCCCTGGCCGCCGATCCGGGCTTCGCCCCGCTGAAGGAGCGCCTGCGGGAGGTCCTCGACGCCCCGGACCGCATCCCGTACGTGACCCGCCGGGGCCCGCACCTCTACAACTTCTGGCGGGACGCCGGGCACGTCCGCGGGGTGTGGCGGCGCACCACCCCGGAGGAGTACCGCAAGGACGCGCCCGCGTGGGAGGTCCTCCTCGACCTCGACGCGCTCGCCGCCGAGGAGGGCGAGAAGTGGGTGTGGGACGGGGCGGTCGTGCGCCGGCCCGACCGCGACCGGGCCCTGGTGCGCCTCTCGCGGGACGGCGGCGACGCCGTGGTGGTCCGCGAGTTCGACCTCGCCGGCCGCCGGTTCGTCCGGGACGGCTTCCACGTGCCGGAGGCCAAGACGAGCATCGGCTGGATCGACGCCGACACCGTCTTCGTCGGCACGGACACCGGACCCGGTTCGCTGACCGACTCCGGCTACCCCCGCACGGTCCGCCGGTGGCGGCGCGGCACCCCGCTGGAGGAGTCCGAGCAGGTCTTCGAGGGCGAGAGCGGGGACGTGGCGGTCTGGGGGTACCGCGAGACCACGCCCGGCTTCGAGCGGGAGTTCGTCGGCCGCTCGCCGGACTTCTTCCGGAGCGAGACGTACCTCCTGGAGCCCGGCGGGACGCCCGTACGGATCGACGTGCCCGACGACGCCTCCGTCCACGCGCACCGCCGGCACCTGGTCGTCGAACTCAGGTCCGAGTGGCTCGGCCGTCCCGCCGGCTCCCTCCTCGCGTTCGGTTTCGACGCCTTCCTGGCGGGCGACCGCGCCCACGAGGTCCTGTTCGTCCCCGACGCGCGGACCGCCCTCGCCGGATGCTCCTGGACCCGCCACCACCTGATCCTGCGGACGATGCGCGACGTCAGCACCCGCGTCGAGGTCCTCACCCCGACCGCCGAAGGCCCCTGGGAGCGCGCGCCCCTCGCCGGCGTCCCGCCGTTCTCCGAGGCCGACGTCGTCGGCACGGACCCGGACGTCTCCGACGAGTACTTCCTCGACGTGTCCGGCTTCCTCCAGCCCTCCACCCTCCACCGGGGGGACGTCGGCGGCGACACGGAGGTCCTCAAGCAGGCCCCGGACCGCTTCGACACGACCGGCCTGACGGTCGGGCAGCACTTCGCGACCTCCCCGGACGGCACCCGCGTGCCGTACTTCGTCGTCGGCCCCGACCACGCCGTCACCGGGCCCGGCCCCACCCTGCTCCACGGCTACGGCGGCTTCGAGATCTCCCTCACCCCCTCCTACGGCGCGGTACGGGGCCGGGCCTGGCTGGAGCGCGGCGGGACGTACGTCGTCGCCAACATCCGGGGCGGCGGCGAGTACGGCCCGGACTGGCACCGGGCCGCGCTGCGGGACGCGCGACCGCGCGCCTTCGAGGACTTCGCGGCCGTCGCCCGGGACCTCGTCGCCCGGGGCGTCACCACCCCCGCCATGCTGGGCGCGACGGGCGGCAGCAACGGCGGCCTGCTCATGGGCGCGACGCTCACCCGGTCCCCGGAGCTGTTCGGCGCGATCGTCGCGCAGGTGCCGCTCCTCGACATGACCCGCTTCCACAAGCTCCTCGCGGGCGCGTCCTGGATCGCCGAGTACGGCGACCCGGACGACGGGGCCGACCTGCCGCACCTGCGCGACCTCTCCCCGTACCACCGGATCGAGGCGGACCGGACCTACCCGCCCGTCCTCCTGACGACCTCGACCCGCGACGACCGCGTCCACCCCGGCCACGCCCGCAAGACGGCCGCGCGGCTCCGGGAACTGGGTCACCCCGTCCTGTTCCACGAGAACACCGGCGGGGGCCACGCGGGCGCCGGGGACAACGAACAGGCCGCCCACAACAGCGCCCTCGTCCACACCTTCCTGTGGCGGCACCTCGCCCGAGCGGAGGTCACCGGGGTCACAGCCACCCCGCGCGCTGCGCCTGGAGCGCCATCTGGAAGCGGCTCCCGGCACCGAGCCGGGCCATCAGGACCTGGATCCGGCGGAAGAGCGTACGGCGGCTGACCCCGATCTCCCGGGCGATGACGTCGTCGCTCGCCCCGGCCGCGAGCAGCCGCAACAGCCTGCGGTCGGCGGGCGCCAGCCCGGCCGGCCGCACCGAACGGCCGTGCAGGGGCAGCGCGCTCCGCCACGCCTGCTCGAAGAGCGCCACGAGCGCCGAGAGCAGGCCGCAGGGCTGCACGACGAGCATGCTGTTGTGGACGTCGGCCTCCTTGATGGAGAGCGAGACCAGCGCGTACGAATCGTCGATGATCACCAGCTTCACCGGCACCGAGGGCAGCACCCGCGCCTGCTCGCCCGCCTCCACGCACGGCTCGATCGACTCCTCCAGCTGCCCCGGGTACTCCAGGGACGCCCGCGAGTAGACGACGCGCTGCGTCACCCCGCGCGCCAGGGTCGCCAGGGCGTCGTCGGTGGCGCCCGGCAGCGGGAAGTACGGCGGCGAGTCCAGCTGCCGGATCTGCTCGCGCGCCCCGGCCCAGGCGTGCCGCATGCGGGGGCCGACCGCCTCGCCGGTCACCACCTCGACCAGACCGTCGTGGTACGCGGTCAGCCGCTGCCGCCGGAAGGACTCGAACGCTCCGCCGACCGTGATCCGGGACTCGTCCAGTTCGGCCGTCCGGTGCCGCCCCAGGATCTCCAGCCCCGCCGCCGGCGGCACGGGCGCCACCGGCTCCCCGTCGTCCCCGCCGGGGCTCGCGAGCCCCGCGTCGGCCAGCTCGCCGTAGGCCGCCGCCAGCTCGGCGCCCTCCAGGCCGACCGCCGCGCCGATCGCGGACAGCGGCGCGGGGCCGAGCTCCAGGAGGTACGGATAGATCCGCCGGGCCCGTTCACCGATCCCCAGGAGCCGCAGGGCCTCACCGAGCTTCGCGTTCGCCATGGACCGCATTATCGGCCCACGCGCCGGCCCGGACGGCCGATCCGTGCCAGTGGCACTCCCCGGCCACCGGCGGGCACCGGACGCAGTACCGTCCGGGAACCGCCGACGACCGACGACCGGCGGCCGGGGGACGACGTCCCAGAGGAAACGGAAGAGGGTGCGGGACATGGCGAAGGGCCGCAAGAACGGTCTCTACGATGGCGTCTCCGAGGAGCTTTCCGCCCTGATGAGGACGGGGTGGGCGGACACGGAGCAGCACGGGCTCGAACCCGACGAGCAGGCCCCGTACGCGGCCCGCCGCCGTGCCGCGCTCTCCGCCCGCTTCCCCGGCGAGCGCCTGGTGATCCCCTCGGGGAACCTCAAGACCCGCTCCAACGACGCCACTTACCCGTTCCGCCCGTACTCGGGCTACGTGCACATGACCGGCGACCGGGCCCGCGACAGCGCCCTCGTCCTCGAACCCCGCGCGGACGGCGGCCACGACGCCCACTGCTACCAGCTGCCCCGCGACAGCCGGAAGGACGACGAGTTCTGGACCGGCTACACGGCCGAGCTGTGGACGGGGCGGCGCCGGTCCCTCGCGGAGGCCGAGGCCGTCCTCGGCCTGCCCTGCCGCGACGTCCGCACCGCCGCCGGGGACCTGGCCGCCGGCTCCGGTGCGCCGACCCGGATCGTCCGGGGGATCGACCCGGCCCTCGAAGCCGCCGTCACCACCGACGAGGAGCGCGACGGGGAACTGGAGGAGGCGCTGAGCGAACTCCGGCTCGTGAAGGACGCCTGGGAGATCGGGGAGATGCGCAAGGCGGTCGACTCCACCGTGCGCGGCTTCACCGACTGCGTCGGGGAGCTCTCGCGGGCGGTCGCCTCGTCCGAGCGCTGGATCGAGGGCACCTTCTTCCGCCGGGCCCGCCTGGAGGGCAACTCCGTCGGCTACGGCTCGATCTGCGCCGCGGGCGAACACGCTACGATCATGCACTGGACGGAGAACGACGGGCCGGTGCGGCCCGGGGACCTGCTCCTCCTCGACGCGGGCGTGGAGACCCGTTCCCTCTACACCGCCGACGTGACCCGCACCCTTCCGGTGAGCGGGACCTTCACCCCCGTCCAGCGCCGGGTGTACGAAGCCGTGTACGAGGCCCAGGAGGCCGGGATGGCGGCGGTGCGGCCGGGCGCCCCGTACCGCGCCTTCCACGAGGCGGCGCAGCGCCACCTGGCGGCCCGCCTGGTGGAGTGGGGGTTCGTCGAGGGCCCGGCGGACCGCGCGTACGCCCTCGGTCTCCAGCGCCGCTTCACCATGGCCGGGACCGGCCACATGCTCGGCCTGGACGTCCACGACTGCGCGGCCGCGCGCACCGGGGAGTACGTCGACGGCGTCCTCGTCCCGGGCATGGTCCTGACCGTCGAGCCGGGCCTGTACTTCCAGCCCGACGACCTGACCGTGCCCGAGGAGTGGCGCGGCATCGGCGTGCGGATCGAGGACGACCTGCTCGTCACCGACGACGGCCACGAGAACCTGTCGGCGGGGCTGCCGCGTTCCCCGGACGAGGTCGAGGCGTGGATGGCGAGGGTGGGGGGCTGACCGCACCGCCGCCCGCACCGCCGCACCGCCGCCCGCGCGCCCGCACCGCCGCCCGCGCGGGCGGCCACCGTGCCCCCGGAGGGAGGGCGGCGCGGTACGACGCGCGGCGGCCGGCCACTGGACGGGCCCCGCGTCATGCGGTTGGGTAAGGGCGCACCTATTCAACTAGTTGCCCATGGAGCCGCCCCGTGCACCCGTTCCGCACCGCCGTGGAGAACCGCGACTCCGCGGCCGTCGAGGCCCTGCTCGCCGAGGACGTCGTCTTCACCAGCCCGGTCGTCTTCCGGCCCTACTCCGGCAGGGCCGTCACCGCCGCGATCCTGCGCGCGGCCCTCCGCGTCTTCTCCGACTTCCGCTACGTCCGCGAGATCGGGAGCGCGGACGGCCGCGACCACGCCTTCGTCTTCACCGCGAAGGTCGGGGACAAGGAGATCCAGGGCTGCGACTTCCTCCACTTCGACGAGGAGGGGAGGATCGACGAGTTCACCGTCATGGTCCGCCCCCTCTCCGCCGCCCAGGCGCTCTCCGCCGCCATGGGCGCCCAGTTCGACCGCATCCGGGAGGAGGCCGCCGCGGCCCCCGCGGAGGGCGGACGGTGAGCACGCCCGGCTCCGGGGCCGTCGCCGCCCCGGGGCCCGCGCCCGGCGGGGCGGCCGAAAACCCGTGGTGGACGCGGGTCCGCCGGGCGAGGATGGCGGGATGACCCAGCGCGCGCCCCGTGGAAGCACTGATCGTCGTGGACGTGCAGTCGGCGTTCGTCACCGGGGACGGGGCCGTACCCGCGGCGGCACGCCTCGTCGACCGTACGGCGGACCTGATCGCCCGGGCCCGCAGGAGCGGGGCGCTCGTCGTCCACCTCCAGAACGACGGGCCGCCCGGAGCGGAGGACGAACCCCACACCCCCGGCTGGGAGTTGCACCACCCCGTGGAGCCGGGCCCCGCGGAGCTGGTGGTCCGCAAGTCCCACGACGACGGCTTCCGGGACACACCGCTGGGCGGTGTGCTCGCCGAAGCGGGGGTGCGGGCGGTCGCCGTCTGCGGCGTGATGTCGGAGATGTGCGTCCAGGCGACGGCCCGCACGGCCCTGGAGCGCGGTCACCGGGTCGTCGTGCCGCACGACGCCCACGCCACCCAGGACGTCCCGGCCGTGCCGGGCGTCAGCGGGGTGATCCCGGCCGCGACGGTCTCGCGGGTGGCCGCGTACGCCCTCGGGAGCGACGCGGAGGTCACCGTACCGGCCGCCGAGGTCGCCTTCACGGCCCCCGGCAGGGGCTGAGTCCGGCCCCGGCGCCGGCCTTTGTGCCCGTTCACCCGGCCGCGCCGGACCCGTGCCGGGCGGCCGGGCGGCCCGGCGGTCCGCGCGGATCAGTCCTCGCGGGGGTTGACGGTGATCACCCGGCCCCGGGCGTCGGCCGTCAGGTGGGCGGAGCCGTACGCGTCGGACAGGTAGACGCTCAGACCGGCGTCGCCGCCCGTGAGCGTCGAGGCCGGGGTGACGACCAGATAGCGGCTGGTCGGACTGGCGATCCCCAGCTCCGCGTCGGCGCGCTTCATGAGCGCCGGCAGGGCGTCCCACGAGAAGGAGTCCAGGTCGGCCGGGACCGAGCCGGGGAAGACGGTGCCCCCGGGACCCTCCCGGACGGCCACGTCCCCGCCCCGGTACATGTAGCGGTCGTACCGCTTCGTGCTGCCCTTGACCATCACCTGGGCCACGGCGTACTCCGGGTACACGACGAAGTTGGTGACCTTGGCGCCCCCCGAGGCCGCCTTGACGGCCGCGACGGCGGTCCGCGCCCCGGCGGGCGTCAGCAGGTCGGTCTTCCCGGAGCCCGTCTCCTTCCCGGAGCCCGTCTCCCCGGCGGGTGCCCCCGACGCCGTGGGACGCCGGGCCGCGGGACCCTGCCGCGAGGGAGCGGCGGCGGTCGGCCCATCGTTCGGCCCGGCCGTCCCCCAGTCCCGGTTCACGGCGACGGGCACGCCCACCGCGAGGACCGCCACCACGGCCGCCGCCCCGAGGACCCGGCGCCCGCGCCGCCCGGGGGCGCCCGCCGCCGGGGCGGCCGGGGGAGAGGGGGGCGGAGGGCCCGCCGGGGCCCCGGGCGGACCTGTCGGCGTCTCTGTCGGTCCCGGCGCTCCCGCCGGTACCGCCGGCACCGACCTGAGCGGCATCGTCCCCGCGTCCCTGCCCCCGGCCCGCCCGTCCCCGGCGTCCGGCACCCGGTCCCGTACGGCGTCGCCGGCCCCGGGGGTCCCCGCCGCGACGGCGGCCAGTACGCGGTCCAGCTCCTCCGCGTCCGGGCGCGCGGCCGGGTCCCGCACGAGGAGGCGCGTCAGCACGCCGGTCAGCGCGCCCGCCCGGACCGGAGGGGGCACGTCGTCGGAGAGGACCGCCGCGAGGGTCGCGAGGGTGTTCTCCCGGCGCAGCGGGTGGTGGCCCTCCACCGCCACGTACAGCAGCATGGCCAGCGACCACAGGTCGGCCGCCGGGCCGCTCGCGCCGCCCCGGACGCGCTCGGGCGCCATGTAGTCGGGCGAGCCGATGATCGAGCCCGAGGCCGTCAGGGCCGTGGACTCCCGGATCGCCGCGATGCCGAAGTCGGTGAGGACCGGCCGCCCGTCGGGCCGCAGCAGGACGTTGGCGGGCTTCACGTCACGGTGTTCGATGCCCCGTTCGTGAGCGGCGCGCAGGGCCGAGAGCAGCCCGAGGCCGAGCCCGGCGGCCTCGGCGGGGGTCATCGTGCCCCGGTCGAGCCGCCCCTGGAGGGTGCCGCCGGTGACCAGCTCCATCACGAGCCACGGGTAGGTCCCCTCGCCCGCGTCCACGATGTGGTGGATCGTCACCACGTTGGGGTGGTCGATCCGGGCCAGGGCGCGGGCCTCCCGCAGCACCCTGGCGCGCAGGGTCCGGGCGCCCTCGGGGTCGTACTCGGCCATCGCGGGGTCCGGCGGGCGCACCTCCTTGAGCGCCACGTCGCGGTGGAGGGACAGGTCGCGGGCGCGCCACACCGTCCCCATGCCGCCGCCGCCCAGCCGCTCCAGCAGTTCGAAACGGCCGTCGATCACTCTGCTCACGCGCACACCCCTGTAGTCGGATCTCTCCCGGTCCCCGAGCCGGTACCGCCCGCCCGGACGGTCGCCCGCCGCCGTGCGCGCCCGTTCGCGGCCGCCCCCGGACGGGCCGGGGCCCGGAGGTCCCCCCGGAGCGGCCCCGCGTCCGTCCGCGTCCAGATCTTCGCCGCTCCCGGCCGTACTGTCACGCCCCGTTCCCGACCGGCCGGGGCCATCGATCGGCCGTATCGCGCAGCGCCCGCCACCGATGTCTCGGATAGGGTGATTCGGTAGGTATCGCGCCCCCCGGGGCGGGGTCGAGGCGTAGGGCGATGCGTTGGAGACACACCGGTCGTCGAACAGGGTTCCCCCACCGCCCAGGGCGGCCATGGGCGACGCCGGGGTGCTCCGCGAGCTGCTGCCGATCGCCCTGTGGCGCGAGGACGCCGAGGGCCGCGTCGTCGAGTGGTCCCTCGCCGCCCAGGACCTCCTCGGCCACCGGCCCGAGCACGTGCTGGGGCGGTTCGCCGGGCCGCTCCTCGTCCCCGACGCCAACCGCGGACTCGCCGACCGGCTCACCCGCCGCGTCCAGGCGGGCGAGACCATGGTCGGCACGCTGCCCGTCCGCCACCGCGACGGCCACACGGTCGTCATGGAGATGTGGATCGTGCCGGCCACCGATCCCGAGGGGCGGCCGGGGGCGATGCTCATCGCCGTGGAGACCTCCGAGGTCCTGCGCATGCGGGAGAGCCTGGCGGCGATGGAGAGCCTCTTCACCCAGTCGCCCATCGGCCTCGCCCTGCTCGGGCCCGACCTGCGCTTCCTGCGCGTCAACGACGCCCTGGCCCGGATGAACGGCGTCCCGGCGGCCGGACACGTGGGCCGCCGCCTCACCGAGGTCGCGCCCGGCGTCAACGCCGAATCGCTCGAATCCCTCATGCGCCGGGTCCTCCGCGACGGCACCGCCGTCGTCGACGCGCACCGGATCGGCCGCACCCCCGCCGACCCGGACCGCGACCACGTCTGGTCCTGCTCGTACGCCCCGCTCGTCGACCGCGCCGAACAGCGGCCCCTGGGGATCATCGCCTCCCTGGTCGACATCACCGAGAGCCACGAGGCGCACGCCGAGGTCGAACGGGCCCGCCGGCGCTTCGCCCTGCTCGCGGAGGCCGGCGCCCGGATCGGCACCACCCTGGACCTGGGACGGACCGCCGAGGAGACCGTCCGCTTCCTCGTGCCGCAGCTCGCCGACTCGGCCGACGTGCAGATGCTGGAGACGGTCTTCGCGCCGGACGACCCGGCAGCCTCCACCCGGGGCGTACTGCGGAGGCTCGCGGCCCGGCTCCCCGACCCGGCCGCCCCGCCGTCCCTGCTCCTCCCGGGCCGGACCTTCCAGGTCCCCTTCGACTCCGTGTACGAGCGGGTCGTCGTCCAGGGCCGGCCCGTGGACCTGCGCGCGTCCGATCTCCCGGTCCTCCTCGGCGACCCGCACGCGGAGACGCTCCGCGCCTACTTCACCGGCCGCGTCGGCTCGGTGCGGCTCGTCCCCCTGGTGGCGCGGGGGAAGGTCCTCGGCGCCGTCATGGTGACCCGGCTGCGGACCCGCGAGCCCTTCGACGCCCAGGACCGGGTCCTCGTCGACGAGGTCGTCGCCCGCGCCGCCCTCAACATCGACAACGCCCGTCTCTACACCACCCAGCGGGAGGCCGCCCTCACCCTCCAGCGCTCCCTCACCAACAGCGCGCTCCCCGTCGTCACCGGTCTCGAACTCACCGGCCGCTACCTGCCCGCCAGCGCCCACGACGTCGGCGGGGACTGGTTCGACGCCATCGCCCTGCCGGGCGGCCGGACCGGTCTCGTCATCGGCGACGTCATGGGCCACGGCATCCACGCGGCGGCCGTCATGGGCCAGTTGCGCACCGCCGTGAGGACCCTGGCCCGCCACGACATCCCGCCGGCCCGGATGCTCAGCTCCCTCGACGCCGTCGTGGCCGACCTGGGCGAGGACGAGATGGCGACCTGCGTCTACGCGGTCCACGACCCCGCCACCGGCCGCTGGGTGATCGCCCGCGCGGGACACCCGCCGCCGGCCGTCGCCGCCCCGGACGGGACCGTCACCTTCCTCGACGGCCCGCCGGGGACCCCGCTGGGCACGGGGGCCCACGACTTCGGCACGGAGGAGGTCGTCCTGCCCGGCGGCGGACTCCTCGTCCTCTACACCGACGGCCTCGTCGAAGCCCGCGACCGGGACCTCGACGAGGGGCTGGGCCGGCTCGCGCGGGCGCTCGTCCCTCTCGACCGGCCCCTGGACCGGCTGTGCGACGAGGTCCTCGCCGGGCTCCTCGCGGACTCCGCCCAGGACGACGTGGCGATGCTCGTCGCCCGCAGCACCCGCTGACACCCCCGTACGGCCCCGGCTCCCGCCCGGTGGCCGGGACGGCTCCGCGGCCGTGGCGGCCGGAGCCGGGTGGTCATGGACGGTCCGAGGGCGACGGGTTCGACGTCCCGCGTACGCCCGACCGCCCGGGTCCGCGTCCCCGTACCGCGACGGGCGCCCGGCGGTCGCGGGGCGCGCCCGCCGCGTCAGGCCACGTCGATGTGGACGCTGGTCGACTTCACGCGGGCGGTGGCCCGCATGCCGACCTCGATCCCCAGTTCCTCCACGGCCTCCCGGGTGAGGAGCGAGACGAGGCGGTGGGGTCCCGCCTGGATCTCGACCTGGGCCGCGACGTCACCGAGCTTGACCGCCGTCACGATCCCCGGGAACGCGTTGCGCGCCGAGGCGTACGGCTGGTCCTCGTCACCGGTGGCGCCCTGCCCGGCCTCGACGGAGAAGGCGGCCAGATCGCGCCCGTCGATGAGCCGCCGGCCGTTCTCGTCGCGGTGGGTGGTGATCCGGCCCGCATCGGCCCAGCGGCGTGCGGTGTCGGGGCTCACGCCCAGGAGGCGCGCCGCCTGCCCGATGGTGTAGGACTGCATGTGCGCAAGATTAAGGGCCATGGTCTCGCACATGCAAAGCTTATGCGCTTTTTCGGCCGCGTTCGCGGGGCCGGACGGAAGGGGTCACGTGGCTTCCTCTCCCCGCCCGACCGCCTCGACCAGCGGCAGCAGCCGGTGGGGCACCCGCTCGCGCAGGGCGATCTCGGTCCGGGTGCGGACCACTCCGGGCAGCCGGATCAGGCGCTGGATGACGTCCTCCAGGTGACCGGCGTCCCGCGCCACCACCCGGGTCAGCAGATCGCCGCCGCCGGTGATGGAGAACGCCTCCACGATCTCCGGGACGGCCGCGAGCGCGTCCCCGACCTCGTCCAAATGGCCCTGCGTCACCTCGACGTGCACGAAGGCGAGCACCGGATGGCCCAGGGCGGCGGGGGAGAGGACCGGTCCGGTCGCCGTGATCACCCGGTCCCGCTCCATCCGGTCGATCCGGGCCTGCACGGTGCCCCGCGCGACCCCCAGGAGGCGCGCGTACTCGCGCACGCTCGTCCTCGGCCGCTCGATCAGCAGCCGCAGGATCCGGGTGTCGAGCCCGTCCACCGCCATGACCCGCCCGCCTTCTCCGCTTCCGTGCCGTGCGCGTTCCCGGTGCCGACTCTATCCGCGCGCCGGGGACCGGTCCCGCGGGCCCTCCGCGCCGCGGGCCGCGTGCCCGGCCCAGAGGATCAGGGGGAGCTGGAGGGGGACGCGGGCGCGGGCGGCGGCCCTGGCGACCGGGGAGCGGTGGCGCCAGTCGTGTGCCATCTGCACGTTGGCGGGGAGGACGGCGGTCAGGAAGACGGCGGTCGCGCGGGCGGCCGCCCGGCGCGTCCCCGGCACCGCGAGGCCGGCCGCGAGCGCCAGTTCGGCGGCCCCGCTGAGCCGGGTCCACGTCCTCGGGCGCCCCGGCAGGACGCGCGGTACGAGCGCGTCGAACGGCTTCGGGGCGAGGAAGTGGGCTGTGCCCGCGGCGGCCATCAGGCCGGCGAGGGCGAGGGCGGAACGTGCGGACCGTGGCATGGCGCTCCTCCGTGGGTGGCGGTACGGGACCGGTGCCGGCCGGTGAGCACTGTTACCGGCCGGTAAGTACGGAGTGAGGGTGGCACGCGCGGGGGCGGGCCGTCGAGACCCGCGGCCGTTTCGGGGAGGCCGGACCGGGTTCCCCGCCGTCCCGGCGGGGAACGCGGCCCGCCGGTCCCGCCCGTGGTGGTCCGTTGGCCCACGGCCGGAGCGACTCCGCCGCCGGGAGGTGGGCCAATGGCCCAGTCGATCGGCGATGAGTTGAGCCAATGGAGTACGGATGCTTTCCTGTGTCACATCCACGTACTTTCGGCGCCGCGCAGCGCCGGGGCGGCGACGAGGCCGGTCCGGACCGCGGCGCCTTCGTCGTGTCCGCACGGCCCCACCACCCCCGGGCGCCGCGCGGCCGGCGAGAGGCAAGACAAGGGGGCGGCCGAAGCCGTGAAGAAGATGTTCGTGGCCCCGGATCCGGGGCTCGTCCGACTGCGCGTCTCCCTGCGGGCGGTCCTCGGCATCGGCCTCGCCGTCGCGCTGGCCGAACTCGCCGGGCTCTCGCTCACCGCCTCCGTCACCGCCGGTCTGGCCGCGCTGCTCGCCCTCTTCACCGTGGGCGATCCGACCGTGCGCCGCCAGGCCGTCACCACCGCCCTGCTCCCGGCCGCCGGCTTTCCCGTCCTCGCCCTGGCGACCGCCCTCCACGGCGTCCCCCCGCTCCGCGACGCCGTCTGGCTCCTCGTCGTCTTCGCCGGCGTGTACGCCCGCCGCTGGGGGCCGCGCGGGCACGCCCTCGGCATCTTCGCCTTCATGCAGTTCTTCGTGACCCAGTTCCTGCACGCGCTCCCCGCGCAACTGCCCGAGCTGTACGCGGCCGTCGCCCTCGCCCTGCTCGCGGCGGGGACCGTCCGCTTCGGCGTCTGGTGCGTCGAACGGCGCGTCCCGCCGCCCGCCGCGCCCGCCCCGCCGCCCGGCACCGGTCTGGCCCGCCCCACCACCCGCCAGGCGTTCCAGGCCACCGCCGCCTGCGCCGTCGCCCTCGCGGCGGGCCAGCTGATCTCCCACGAGCGCTGGTACTGGGCCGTCGGCACCGCCTGGTGGATCTTCGTCAACACCGCCTCGCGCGGCGAGACCCTCGTCCGGGGCTTCCGCCGGGTCCTCGGCACCGTCACCGGCATCGCCGCCGGGCTCCTGATCGCCGTCCCCGTGGGCGGCGCGCCCGCCCCGACCGCCCTCCTCGTCGCCGTGTGCGTCTTCGGGATCTTCTACACCGCCCCCCTCTCGTACAGCTGGATGATGTTCTTCGTGACCGTCATGGCCGGACTGCTGTACGGCCTCCTCGGCGTCCTGCACCCCGGACTGCTGCTCCTGCGCCTCCAGGAGACCGCCGTCGGCGCGGCCGGTGCCGCGATCGGCGTGCTGCTGCTGCCCGTGACCACGCACGCGGCCACCAACGCCTGGATCGAACGGGCCGTGACCTGCGTGCACACCTGCACCACGGCCGCCGCCCGCCGGCTCGCCGGCGACCCGGACGCCGACCCGGCGCCGCACGCCGCCGAACTGGAACTCCTGCTCGGCCGGGTCCGGCTCTCCCTCGCGCCGCTCGTGCACCCGCTCAGCCCGCTGCGCGCCCGCAAGGCCCGCGCCCGCCGGGTGCTCGCGCTCCTGGACGACTGCGCCCGCGAGATCAGGGGCCTCGCCGCCGTCGCCGCCGACCCGGCCGCCTCGCACGACGCCCGGCTCGCCGCCGCCGCCTGGCGCGTCGAGGCCGCCGTCCACGCCCTCGTCCCCCCGGCGGAGCCCGTACGGTCCCCGGCCGCCGAAGCGGCCGGAGCCCCGCACCACCCCGGCGCCGAGGCGGCCCTCGGCCATCTGCACGGCCTGGAGCAGGCCCTCGTGGAACTCGCGGCGCCCCTGCGCACCTCCCCCCGAGCGCCCCTGGTTCCGGCCGCCTGAGAACGCGCCCGGCCGGTCGCACCCGTCTTCCCCTCCTCTGGTCTAGACCCCTGCTACCGTCGGCGCGGAACGGCCGGCCGAACACGGCCGGCGCCGGGAAGGAGAGACGACGTGGGCGGCACAGGGACGGCTCGGGACGCGGGCGGCCGGAACGGCGGGGGCGCCGGGAGCGGCGGAAACGGCGGGAACGGCGAGAACGGCGGAGGGGGTGCCGGCGCCGTACGGGCGTACATCGGCTCCTTCACCTCGGAGGGTGGGCGCGGGGTCCTCGCCGCCGAGGTGGACGGGGAGACGGGCGCCCTCACGGTCACCGGCTCCAGCGACGCCGTCGCCGACCCCTCCTTCCTGGCCCTCGCCGGTCCCGTGCTCCACACCGTGTCCGAGACCGACGCCGGCGCCGTGGCCGCCTTCGACGTCACCGGACCCGTGCCCCGGCCGCTCGGCGCGCCCGTACCCGTCGACGGCGCGGGCCCCACGCACCTCTCCCTGGCCGCCGGGCACGTCCTCACCGCCAACTACACCTCCGGCAGCGTCAGCGTCCTGCCCCTGGCCGGGGACGGCACCGCCCGCCCCGTCGCGGCGGTCCTGCGCCACGAGGGGAGCGGCCCCGTCGCCGACCGCCAGAGCGGTCCGCACGCCCACCAGGTGCTCCCCGACCCCAGCGGCCGGTGGGCCGTCAGCGTGGACCTCGGCACCGACTCCGTATGGGTCTACGCCCTCGACCCCGCGACCGGGGTGCCCGCCCTCCACGGCGAGGCCGCGCTGCGTCCCGGCACCGGCCCGCGCCACCTCGCCTTCCACCCGTCCGGCACCCACGCGTACGTCCTGCACGAGCTGGAACCCGTCCTCACCGTCTGCCGGTGGGACGCCGCGACGGGCACCCTCGAACCGCTCGGCGAGACCCCCGTCGTCCCCGCGGGCACCCCCGGCCCCAGCTACCCCTCCGAGGTGGTCGTCGCCCCCGACGGGCGCTTCCTCTGGGCCGCCGTCCGGGGCGACGACACCCTCGCCGTCCTCGCGCTCGACCCGGACGGCGCCGGGGCCGCCCTGACCGCCACCGTGCCCTGCGGAGGCACCTGGCCGCGCGACCTGACCCTCGCCCCCTCCGGGCGGCACCTGTACGCGGCGAACGAGCGCTCCGGCGACGTCACCTGGTTCACCCTCGACCCCGAGACCGGCGTACCCGCCCGCGCGGGCGCGATCGAGGTCCCGGCGGCCTCCTGCGTCGTCTTCGGCTGAGCCGCGCCGGCCCCGGCGGACACGCCGAAGGGCCCGCACCGCCCGGTGCGGGCCCTTCCACGGACGGCGACCGTGACCCTCAGAGCGAGGGCACGCCCTGCGGCTGCTGCGGCGAGATGCCCAGCGCGGCCGTGTACTGCGAGAGCACCAGCTTGCCGATCGCCGGGTAGGCGCCCAGCGGCTCGGCGGCGGCGCACCCCGCCTCCTTCGCGGCCTCGTCGAGGAGGCCGTCGGCCAGCTCGGGACCGATCAGGTACGGGGCGAGGGCCAGCTGCTCCGAGCCGGCGGCGCGCAGCTGCTCGGCGACGGAGGCGATCGAGCCCTCCTGGTCGAGCGCGGCGGCGATCACCGGCACGGCGAGGCGCGCGGCGAGCAGCATGCCGGTGATCCCGGCGGCCCGCACGGCCTCCTCGCCGCCGACCGTCGCCAGGATGATGCCGTCGGCGGCCGTGGTGACCGTGAACAGCCGGGCGCGGTCGGCGCGGGCCAGGCCCACCTCCGACAGGCGCACGTGCAGCGCCTCGGCGAGGAGCGGGTGCGGTCCGAGGACGTCGGTCAGCTCGGCGTTGTTGCCGCCGTCCATCAGGGCCTGGCGGACCTGGCGCATCTGGGCGCTGTCCGGGCTGGCGAGCAGCGGGACGACGACCGCGGCCGGGCCCGTCGGGGCGGGGACCTCGCGGCCGGCGGCGAGGGCCAGCTCGTAGCGGTCGTTGCGCAGCGCGGCGGCGGCCGTCAGGACGCTCGCCAGGGAGGGGTACTCGGCGTCGTCGCCCTCCAGGAAGCCGATCACGGCCTCCAGGCCGGGCAGCTCGGAACGGGCGATGCTCACGACCTCTTCGGCCAGCGAGCGTATGGCGGCGGAAGGCACGCCGGGTACGGCGAGAACCAGCGCGGGAGCGCCCTCGGGCGCCGCCGCGGGTTCGGGGCGACGGTGCCGCCCGGACTGGCGGGGTCGAGGCATTCGTACAGGCAGGCCGGAAGCAGGCCCAGTGGGGGAGCTCATGGCGCCGCATGCTACTGGTTTCGCCCCCGGCGCCGTTCGCTGAGGTGCGACCACGCGTCTTCTGTCCCTCTATGTCCGGCCCGAAACTCCGCTTCCGTTCCGTTTCCGCCCGCCTCTGCCCTTTTCCTGTGTTCTTTTCGTTTCAGGACACCGGCTTCCGCCCGGACGGACGCTCCGGTGGCGCCGCCTCGCCGAAGAGCCGCAGCAGCGTCGCGTCCACCGGCAGCCGCAGCGTGCCGGTGGCGAGCGCCGAGGCGAGGGCGACCGCTCCCGCCAGCGGGTCTCCCTCCGGAGCCGTCGTACGGGCGTGCGGAAGCAGCTCCTCCAGCGCGGCCCGCAGGGGCGCGAGCAGGGGCTCGCCCATTCCGAACAGGCCCCCGGTCAGGGCCACCGCGGCCCCGGGCCCGGCCGGGTACACCGCCTCCGCGGCCTCCGCGACGTGCGCGCCGGCCCGGACGAGGATGTCCGCCGCCACCGGGTCCTCCGGGGCGCAGTGCCCCACCTCCGGCGCGAAGGAGGCGAGCACCGCGGGCCGGTCCGTGCGCGGGTAGAGCAGGCCGGGCAGGCCCGCCACCGGCCCGAACCGCTTCTCCGCCCGGTCCAGGAGCGCCGCCGAGCCTCCCCGCCGCCCGTCGTGCGCCCGCATCGCCGCCTCCAGGCCGGCCCGGCCGATCCAGGCGCCGCCGCCGCAGTCGCCCAGGAGGTGCCCCCAGCCGTCGGCCCGCCGCCAGGTCACCAGGTCCGTGCCGAGCGCGACCATCCCCGTCCCGCCCGCGACGACCGCGCCCGGCCGCTGGCCGAGCGCTCCCGCGTACGCGGTGACCGCGTCGGCCGCGAGCGCGAGCCGCCGCACCCCCCACGCCTCCGCGAGCGCGCCCGGCAGCCCGGCCCGCAGCTCGTCCCCGAGGGTCGCCATCCCGGCGGCACCCACGGCCGCGGCGAGCACCGGCCGCGCGCCGAACGGCTCCCTCAGGGCGCGGACCGCCGGCAGGACCTGCTCCAGGAAGTGGGCGGCGGAGATCCCGCCGGGACCGGTCCGTACGGGTTCGCGCGACGTGCGGCTGCCGAGGACCGTGCCGGTCGCGGCATCCGCCAGGGCGATCCGGAGGCCCGAACCGCCGGAGTCGACCCCGACGACCAGGCCGTCCGGGGCGTCCGGGCTGTCCGGGCCGTCCATGCCGTCCGATCCGCCGGGATCGCCGGGATCGCCGGGTTCGGGGGAAGGGGCGTTCACGGAAACCACGGTGCACCGTCCTCGGGGGAGTGGGCGGATCCTGCGGGGGAGGCGCCCCGCCGGGCGGTCGGGGCCGGTTGTCACTGTAGGCCGGTAGAGTGACGGACCGTGACAGCGCGACCTTTGAACGAACTGGTGGAGCCCGGCTGGGCGGAGGCCCTGAGCCCCGTCGCGGGACGGGTGGCGGCGATGGGCGACTTCCTGCGCGCCGAGATCGCCGCGGGCCGGACCTATCTGCCGTCCGGGCAGAACGTGCTGAGGGCCTTCCAGCAGCCCTTCGACGACGTGCGGGTCCTGATCGTGGGTCAGGACCCCTACCCGACGCCGGGGATGGCGATCGGGCTGAGCTTCGCGGTCGCGCCCGAGGTCCGTTCGCTGCCCGGGAGCCTGGAGAACATCTTCCGGGAGCTGCACACCGACCTGGGCCTGCCCCGCCCGTCGAACGGCGACCTGACCCCCTGGACCCGCCAGGGCGTCCTGCTCCTCAACAGGGCGCTCACCACCGCCCCGCGCAAGCCGGCCGCCCACCGGGGCAAGGGCTGGGAGGAGGTCACCGAGCAGGCGATCCGCGCCCTGGCCGCCCGGGGCAAGCCCCTGGTGTCGATCCTGTGGGGCCGCGACGCCCGCAACGCCCGCCCGCTCCTGGGCGACCTGCCCGCGATCGAGTCCGCGCACCCCTCCCCGATGTCGGCGGACCGGGGCTTCTTCGGCTCCCGGCCCTTCAGCCGCGCCAACGAGCTCCTGCTCGGCCTGGGCGCCCAGCCGGTGGACTGGCGCCTGCCCTGACCCGGCGCGCGGGCCGCGGCGCGCCTCAGACCACCGCCGCCCGCACGCACAGCACGTCCGGCAGGTGCTCGGCGAGGAGGTGCCAGGTGTCCCCGTCGTCGGCGCTCGCGTACACCTCGCCGTTCCGGTTGCCGAAGTAGACGCCCGCCGGGTCCGCGTCGTCCGTGCACAGCGCGTCCCGGAGCACCGTGCCGTAGTGGTCGCCCCCGGGGAGCCCGGCGGTCAGCGGCTCCCAGGTGCTCCCGGCGTCGGTCGTGCGGTAGACCCGGCACCGCCGGCCCGCCGGGACCCGGTCGGAGTCCGCCGTGATGGGGAAGAGGTAGGCGGTGTCCGGGCGGTGGGGGTGGGCCGCGACCGCGAACCCGAAGTCGGAGGGGAGGCCCGCGCCGATGTCGGACCAGACGGCCCCCGCGTCGTCGCTGCGGAAGACGCCCCAGTGGTTCTGGAGGTAGAGCCGGTCGGGATCGCCCGCGTCCTGGGCGATCTTGTGGACGCACTGCCCGAACTCGGGGTACGGGTCCGGCAGGAACACCGCGGACACGCCCGCGTTGGAGGGTTCCCACGCGGCCCCGCCGTCCCGCGACCGGAACACCCCGGCGGTCGAGACCGCGACCGTGAGCGCGTCCGGGTCGCGGGGGTCGGTGACCACGGTGTGCACGGCCTCGCCGCCCCCGCCGGGCACCCACCGCGAACGGGTCGGGTGCTCCCACAGCGGCCGTACCAGCTCGAAGGACTCGCCGCCGTCCGCCGACCGGAAGAGGGCGGCCGGTTCCGTCCCCGCGTACACCACGCCGGGGGAGTGCTCCGGTGCCGGGTGCAGCTGCCAGACGCGCTCCAGGGAGGCCCCGGTGTCCTCGGGGAACCGCACCGCCGGCCGGGCCGGCTCGGTCCAGCTCCGGCCGAGGTCGTCGGAGTGGAAGACGGACGGCCCCCAGTGGGCGCTGTCCCCGCCGGCGAGCAGGCGCGGGGTCGCCCCCCGGGTGTCGACGGCGACCGAGTACACCGCCTGGGCGGGGAACACCGGATCGCCGAACTCCCACCGCCCCCCGTGCCTGCGGCCGATGAAGAGCCCCTTGCGGGTGCCCACGGTCAGGAGTACGTCGGGCATGGCTGCCACCTCCAGGACGTCCTTGTCACGGATACGGCCAGTCTGCACCCGCCCGCCGACCGTGCTCCCCGGACGCGCCCCGGAGTCCTCCCGGGATGTGCGGCCCGGTTCAGATCGCCCAGGCGTACGGGGCCGGCGCGGGGAGTTCGGCGCCGAGTTCGCGGGCGGCGCGGCGGGGCCAGGAGGCGTCCCGCAGCAGCTCGCGGCCGAGGAGGACCGCGTCGGCCTCGCCGTTGGCGAGGATCTTCTCGGCCTGCCCGCTCTCGGTGATGAGGCCGACGGCGGCCACGGGCAGCCCGGTCTCCGCCTTGACGCGGGCGGCGAAGGGCACCTGGTAGCCGGGGCCCACCGGGATGCGGGCCGGTCCGCCGTTCCCGCCGCTGGAGACGTCGAGCAGGTCCACGCCGTGCTCGCGCAGCAGCGCGGCGAGCCGTACGGTCTCGTCCGCCGTCCAGCCCCCCTCCTCCAGCCAGTCGGTGGCGGAGATCCGGAAGAAGACGGGCAGCTCCTCGGGCCACACGGCCCGCACCGCGTCCACGACCTCCAGGGCGAAACGGGTCCGGTTCTCGAAGGAGCCGCCGTACGCGTCCGTGCGGTGGTTGCTGTGCGGGGACAGGAACTCTCCGACGAGGTAGCCGTGGGCGCCGTGCACCTCGACGACCCGGAACCCGGCCTCCAGGGCGCGACGGGCCGCGTCCGCGAACTGTCCGGTGATCTCCCGGATGCGCTCCGGGGTCAGCTCGTCCGGGACCGGGTGGTCCTCGGCGAAGGCGACCGGGCTGGGGCCGACGGGCTGCCAGCCGTTCCCGCCCGGGGTGACGGGGCCGCGGCCCTCCCAGGGGCGGTTGGTCGACGCCTTGCGCCCCGCGTGTCCGATCTGGATCCCGGGCACGGTGCCGTGCTCCTCCAGGAAGCCGGCGATCCGGCGCAGCCCCTCGGTCTGGGCGTCGTTCCAGAGGCCGAGGTCCGCCGGGCTGATGCGGCCCTCGGGGGCGACGGCGGTCGCCTCGACCAGGATCAGCCCGGCGCCGCCGGTGGCGCGGGCGGCGTAGTGGGCGAAGTGCCAGTCGCGGGCGACGCCCGCGTCCGGGCCGGTCGCCTCGGCGGAGTACTGGCACATGGGAGCCATCCAGACCCGGTTGGGAATGGTCAGGGACCGCAGGGTGAGGGGCTCGAAGAGGGCGACGCTCATGACGGACTCCGTTTCGGGATGCCGGGAAGGACGCTCATACGATAGGCATCGTAGTACGACGCATGTCAAACTACGAGAGGTCTCGTACAATGAGGCCGTCCCGGATGAAGTGGAGCCGCCATGACGACCACCGCCGACCCGCGCGCGCTCGAACACCCCGCGCGCGACCGGATCCGCCTCGAAGACGTGCTGCACGCGCTCGCGGACGCCGTGCGCCTGCGGATCGTGCGGGACCTGGCGGGCGAGGGCGCCGAGCTGAGCTGCTCGGACTTCGACCTGCCGGTGACCAAGTCCACCACGACGCACCACTTCCGGGTGCTGCGCGAGAGCGGCGTCGTCCGGCAGGCGTACCGGGGGACGGCCAAGCTCAACACCCTGCGCAGGGACGACCTCGACGCGCTCTTCCCCGGCCTCCTCGACGCCGTGCTCGCCGCGTCGGCGGCCCAGGACGGCCGCGGGGGCGCGGCCGTCTGACGGCCGCGCCCGTGGCGGAGCGCGACCGTCTGACGGCCGCCCCTCGCGGCGGGAGCGCGCGCCCTACAGCGAGCGCATCCGGTTGATCTCCGAGGTCTGCTGGGCGATCACGTCGTTCGCCATCTCCTCCACCAGCACGTTGTTGCCCTCGCTCAACAGCTCGGCCGCCATCGTCACGGCGCCCTGGTGATGGGCGATCATGAGCTTCAGGAAGAGCTCGTCGAAGGCCCGGCCCCCGGCCTTCCCCAGCTCCGCCAGCTGGGCCCCGGTCGCCATGCCGGGCATCGCGTGGTGGTCGTGGCCGCTCTGCTCGCGCGGTCCGCCGTTGCTCTTCAGCCAGCCCTCCATCGCCGCGATCTCCGGCTTCTGCGCGGCCGCGATCCGCTCGGCGACCTTCTTGACCGCCGGGGACTCCGCCCGCTGCGGCACCAGCTCCGTCATCGTCAGGGCCTGGCGGTGGTGCGCGATCATCATCTGCACGTACCGGAAGTCCGCGCCGTTCGGGCTCTCGTCGGGGAGCAGCCGGGCGGCCTCCTCGGGGGACACCCGCCTGGCCGGCTCGCCCGGCCGCCCCGGCGCCACCACGGTGACCCCCGTCGGGGACGCGACGGCCTCCGCCCCTCTCCCGTCCGGCTCCGAGTCGCAGGCGCCCAGGGCGAGTACGGCGACGGCGGACAGGAGCGCGGCCACGACGGCGCGCTGGCGGCGGATCAACAACGTGACCTCCAGGTGTTCTTGCGGGACGGGATCGTCCTCACACTTTCCGCGGGGCACCGGCCGGAATCCTTCATGACGTCCGTGTTGCCATCTGTTGAGATGTGCACGGCAAGGAACATACTGCCGGGGTCCCACACCCGTTCACGACCGAACGGACCCCAGGGAGGACGGAGTGACTTCGTTGCGTACCCCGCTTACCACGTCCACCGCGCGAGTTCCGCGCGGACGGGCCAGACGGCTGGGCGTGGCATCCGCCGCGGCCGGCCTGCTGGCCACACTGCTCGCCGCCGGACCCGCCGCCGCCACGCCGGACCCCGGAGACGCCCCCGCGCGGAGCGGAATCTCCCGGGAGCAGGCGGCCGACACGCGCGCCGCCCTCCGGAGCGGCGAGATACCCGGGGTGGACCAGATCGTCCACACCCCGAACATCGAGCACCTCGCGAACATCCCCAAGGACGCCCTTCCGGGCCTCAACACCGACCTCGCCTTCCAGGGCAAGTACGCCTTCGCGGGGAACTACGACGGCTTCCGGATCTTCGACATCAGCAGGCCGAGCGCGCCCGAGACCGTCGCCCAGGTCCTCTGCCCCGGTTCCCAGAACGACATCTCGGTCTCCGGGAACCTGCTCTTCCTCTCCACCGACTCCTCCCGCAGCGACGACTCCTGCGCGAGCACCACGCAGCCCGCCACGGTCAAGGAATCCTGGGAGGGCATGAAGATCTTCGACATCAGCGACATCCGCAACCCGAAGTACGTCGCCTCCGTCGAGACCGCGTGCGGCTCCCACACCCACACGCTGGTGCCGAAGCGCAAGGACGTGTACGTCTACGTCTCGTCGTACAGCCCCAGCGCCGCCTTCCCGGACTGCCGGCCCCCGCACGACGGCATCTCGGTCATCAAGGTGCCGCGCAAGGCGCCCCAGAAGGCCGAGGTCGTCGCCTTCCCGGTGCTCTTCCCGGGCGAGGGCCCGGACGGCGGCGGCAACCCCGGCGCCCCCACCAACCCGGGCGTCTCCAAGACCACCGGCTGCCACGACATCACCGTGCTGCCGGGCAAGGACCTCGCGGCCGGCGCCTGCATGGGCGACGGCATCCTCTTCGACATCTCGGACCCCGAGCGGCCCCGGGTGATCGACCGCGTCCAGGACAACGTCAACTTCTCGTTCTGGCACTCCGCGACCTTCAACCAGAAGGCGGACAAAGTCGTCTTCACCGACGAGCTGGGCGGCGGCGGCGCGGCCACCTGCAACGCCGAGGTCGGCCCGAACCGGGGCGCGGACGGCGTCTACGACATCGTCGGCAAGGGGAAGAAGCGCAAGCTCGTCTTCCGCAGCTACTTCAAGATCCCGCGCCACCAGGCCGCCACCGAGAACTGCGTCGCCCACAACGGCTCGCTGATCCCGGTCGAGGGCAGGGACATCATGGTCCAGGCCTGGTACCAGGGCGGCGTCTCCGTCTGGGACTTCACCGACTCCGCCCGGCCGAAGGAGATCGCCCACTTCGACCGGGGTCCGCTCTCCGACACCACCCTCTCGGTCGGCGGCTCCTGGTCCGCGTACTACTACAACGGCCACATCTACTCGAACGACATCGCCAAGGGCTTCGACGTCCTCAAGATCTCCGACCGCCGCACCGATCCCGCGAAGCGGGTCCGGCTCGACGAGTTCAACGCCCAGACCCAGCCGGACTACTTCGACTGATCCCCGGGCCGCCCGGCGTCCCGGGCGACGGCGTGCCGCCGGACGGGCTCCCGTCCGGCGGCACGCCCGCCTCCCGGTCCAGGCCGTACCGGTGGAACAGCTCCGAACGCAGCCGCGTCCACGGCATCGGCGCACCCGGCAGCAGCACCGCCACCACCGCGCCCATCAGCAGCGCCCGCAGCAGCGGGTAGTCCGTGTCCACGTCCTCGGAGCCGTACCGCGCGAGCGTGTCGCGCAGCAGGAAGGCGAGGCGCTGCTGCTCCTCGCACCGCACGAAGCCCTCGGCCTGCAGGATGCCCGCCATGTGGGTCCGCATCAGGGTGGGGTGCTCCACCGCCAGCCCCAGGATCGCGTCGATCGCGCGGGCCAGCCGCTCCCGGCCGTCCTCCGTGCGCGGCTCGCGCTCCAGGGCGGCCTCCAGGGTGAGGTGCATCAGCCGGTGCACCGCCGACTGGAGCAGTTGCCGCTTGCCCGGGAAGTAGTACGAGATCAGCCCCCGCGCCGTACCGGCCCGCTCCGCGATGTCGCCGAGCGTGGTCGCCTCGTAGCCCCTGGTGTCGACCAGCTCCACGGCGGCCCGCAGGATGCGCTCCCGCGACCGGCGCCGGAGCTCTTCATTGACCGATGCGCTACGCGGGGACATGCTGGACTCCTGCGTTGACTGGCTGACGGCCAGTATACTCGGCGCGTCCTGTCGGTACGCCCTCGTGGCGGACCGCCGGGGACGCCGTCTGTTCTGGGCGACACGGGGGATCGTCCAGAACAGACGGCTTCATCGCGCCCCTCCGGCCCGGCCCGCGCCGCCCTCCGCGCCGTTCCCGCCCGGCGACGCGGCCCGCGCCTCCCTCCTCCGGTACGTGAGCACGGCCACGGCCACGCAGCACCACCCCAGGAGCCACCCCCCGAGGACGTCCGAGGGCCAGTGGACGCCCAGGTAGACCCGCGTCCACCCCACTCCGAGCACCGACACGACGGCGGCGCCCGTGAGCGCGCCCCAGCCCCGCCACCCGTCCCGCCAGTGCAGGGCCAGGACCCACAGCAGCAGTCCGCAGGTGACCGTCGCCGTCATCGCGTGCCCGGACGGGAAGGCCGCGTACCGCGCCGAGTCGACCGGATCGGGCCAGTGGGGCCGGTCCCGTCCGACCAGTGCCTTGAGGCCCTGCTGGAGTCCCACGGTCAGCAGGCTCGTCCCCGCCACCCACACGGCGAGCCACCGTTCTCCCCGCCACCACAGCAGCCCCACGGCGACGGCGGCCAGCAGCCGCATCGTCACGGGGTCCCACACCCAGTCGCTCAGGACGCGGTTCGCCCGGGTGAACCCGGGATGGGCGACGGCACTGCGGTGCAGCTCCCCGGCGACCGACCGGTCGAAGGAGAGCAGCGGGGACCAGCCCGCGGCGACGCAGACGAGCAGGAGGACGGCCAGGACACCGGTGACCACGGCGGAGGAGCGCATGGGCCGATCCTGCCGCACGGACGGCCCCGCGCCGCCCTCCCCACGCCTCGCGCGGCCTTCTCCCGGGTTCGTACGCCTCCCGCGCGCCGTCTGCCGCACCCCGGGCGCGGTCCGGCGCCGCGACGGCCGTCAGCCCAGCGCGCCGAAGGCGGGGAGGAAGGCCACGAGCACCGGGACCACGGGGACCAGGGAGGCGGTCGCCGTCAGGCGCAGCCGGCGGCCGGCCGTGAGCCGGGGCGCCGCGGCCAGGAGGCGGTCCACCCGCTGCGGCAGGCCCGCGTCCGGCCCCGGGCCGGGGCCGAACACCCCGCGCTCCTCGTTCAGTCCGACCAGGGCGAGGGCCACCGTCAGACGGCCGAACCGGCGCGAGGCCACGTCGTCGGCGGCCAGCTCCACCAGCCGGTGCATCTCCTCGCGGAAGGCCGCGAAGACGGGGACGCCCGGGAACCCGGCGGCCAGCGCCGCCGAGCAGTGCAGCAGCCAGTCGTGCCGGGCACGGGCGTGGCCCTGTTCGTGCGCCAGGACCGCGTCCAGCTGTCGCCCCTTCAGGCGGCGCAGCGCCGCCGTGGTGACGACCAGCCGGGGCGTGGGCCCCGGCATCCACCAGGCGCCCGCCCGTTCGCCCTCCAGGACCACCAGGCGCTCGCCGTCCGGCTCCTCCCCGGGCAGCAGGGGCACGCGGGCGAGCAGGTCGTGGCGGCGCCGCCGGAGCCGGGCGCGGGCCAGGCCGATCTCCCGGCCCAGCATCGCCCCGGACCACACCCCGCCGGCCGCGAGGGCCACGGCGAGCACCGCCGACCAGGGCCCGGTCGTGCCGAGTTCGTACGCGTCGACCACGGCGCGCGGCGCGGGCGCGAAGAGCCGGCCCCGTACGGCCTGCCAGGCGGCCGAGGCGCTGAACGTCATGGAGAGCGCGAAGCTCAGCAGGACGGCGGCCACCACGCACTGCCACACCCACAGGGCCACCACGGGTTCTCGCTCCACCCAGTCGGCGCGGGACAGCGGCCGGGGGGCCGCGAGGGCGGTCAGGAGGCCGAGCAGGAACAGCGCGAGGGAGACCCACATGGCGGCAGCCTATGAGCGCGGTACCGGCCGGGGGTACGGGCGCGAACGGCAAGTGACGTACGCCACGGCCGGGTTGGCCGGGCCGTCTCCCCGGCGGGCCGGGAGAGCGGGCCCGGGGCGCGCCGGACCGCCGGACGCCGGAACCGCGCGGACCGGACCCGCGCGGCCGGTCCCGTGCGACGCGCCCCGCGAGGGGCCCGCGCGCCTCACAGCGTCACCAGCATCGCCACCATGGCCAGCGCCATCGAGACCCGGCACGCGAGCGTCAGCTCCGGTCCGGGGGTCCGGGGCGCCGGTGCCGGACGGCCCGCGGGCGCCGCCACCGGGACGAGCCGCGCCCCCGCGCGCAGGACGTACACCGCGTAGTAGAGGAGGAGGAGGCCCGTGAGTACGGGCACGCCGCCCGCGCCGGACGTCGTGTGCCCCGCGTGCGCCCCCGGGGTGCCGGGGGCCGCCATCGTCACCGCCATGTAGACCATGGCGAGCGAACCCACCAGGTGGTGCGGGTGGTGACCGCCGTGCCGGACGGTGGACAGCCCGTGCAGCGCCGCCGCGCCGAACACCGCCGCGTACACCCCCCAGCTCCACCCCGGCGGCGCGAGGGCGCCGGCGGGCAGCGCCATGAACGCCATCCCGAACCCCATCAGCGCCTCGCCGCCCGCGGCCCGTCGCTCCTCCCCGGCGCACCTCCGCGCCCGCAGCAGGCAGTACGCGCCGGTCGCCCCGCACAGCGCGACCAGCAGCCATCCGGACAGAGCCGGTCCGTGCACGGCACACCCCCTCGACGCGGTCGTGATCCCCGGGGAGGGATGCCCGGCCCCCGGGGAGGTCACGCGGGCGCACGGTTGCGCGGAGGCGTACGAGGGGGAGCGAAGGGCGCGCGTTAGGCTCGGTGCGCTTGCGCACCCGATCACCGACGCCCGAGGGGGGCCGCAGATGGACGCCACCACGTCCCGGGAGACCGGACGGATCCACTACCGCGAGGCGGTCCCGGAGGACGTCCCCGTCCTCGTCCCGCTGGTCGAGTCGGCCTACCGGGGCGACGCCAGCCGGGCGGGCTGGACCACGGAGGCGGACATCCTCCGGGGGCAGCGCGTCGACGCCGAGGGCGTGACCGCCGTCATCGCCGCTCCCGGCAGCCGGCTCCTGGTGGTCGAGCGGGACGGGGAGGTCGTCGCCTGCTGCCAGCTGGAGCACCGGGGCGAGGCCGCCTACTTCGGCATGTTCGCCGTCCGCCCGGAACTCCAGGGCGCGGGCCTCGGCAAGCGGATCATCGCCGAGGCCGAACGCCGGGTGCGCGAGCTGTGGGACGTGCGCGAGATGCACATGACGGTGATCTCCGTGCGCGAGGAGCTGATCGCCTGGTACGAGCGGCGCGGTTACCGGCGCACGGGCCGGACGACTCCCTTCCCCTATGGCGACGAGCGTTTCGGGGTGCCCCAGCGCGACGACCTGGAGTTCGAGCTCCTGGTCAAGCCGCTGGTGTGACCCCAGAGGGAACCCGGAGGGCGGAAGCGTGGCCTCCACCCTGAACGGCAGGAAAAACTTCTGTCACCAGGGGGGTCGCGCAGGATGATTTCCCTTGATCCTCTTGTGGGGAAGGAGCGTCGGTGGTTACCGTGTCCTGACGCAAGGTTCTCCTGTGGAGGAAGAGGCATGACGGAAGTTCTTGTGCAGGACGCGACCGGCAGGGGCATGTCCACCGACGCCCGGGTGATCGACCACCCGGCCTGGCCCGAGCTCAAGGGGGCCGTGGAGGAGATCCGCGCCTGGCAGGGCGCGGACGGCTCCATCGACTTCGAGGCCGAGGGCGCGCCCTCCCGCTCCCTCGTCGAGCTGACCGTCGACCGTGTCGTCTCCGCCGTCGAGCAGCTCTCCCCGCTCCTGCCGCACGACGCCGCCTACCACCGCGCCCTCGTCTCCGACCTGCGCAAGTGGGCCGAGAGCGGCTTCGCGGTCCCGGACTTCCTGGACGCGCTGCTCGCCTTCCAGCCGGCCGCCGACCGCGTCGACGGGCTCCAGCACCTCGTCCTCTTCCCCATGTACACGCAGAACGGCAATCCGGACCGCAACCTGGAGGCCGTCGTCCTCCGCATGGTCTGGCCCGAGTGGCTCGCCGAGCTGGAGCGCACCCGCTACGACAACCCGCTCTTCTGCGGCATCACCTTCGAGGACTTCACCGCCGGGTACGACACCAACTCGGCCGTCCTCTTCCCCGAGACCATCGCCGTCCGCGAGGCCCCCGAGCGCTTCACCTGGGGCGGCATCTTCTGCGACCGCGAGGCCGCCCGCTTCCGCAAGGTCACCGAGGCCGCCGTCGACACCCTCGGCATCGAGCTGCCCGCCGACATCGCCGCGATGATCGGCGACCAGGAGCGCTGCGAGAAGGCGTTCGTGCTCTGGGACATGGTCCACGACCGCACCCACAGCCACGGCGACCTGCCCTTCGACCCCTTCATGATCAAGCAGCGCCAGCCGTTCTGGATGTACGGCCTGGAGGAGCTGCGCTGCGACCTCACCGCCTTCAAGGAGGCCGTGAAGCTGGAGGCCGAGGGCAACACGCACGGCCGTGACGTGCAGTACGCCGTCCTCTTCGACCGCATGTTCCGCTTCCCGCTCACCGGCGACCGGAACCGCAACTACGACGGCCTCGGCGGCCAGCTCCTCTTCGCGTACCTCCACAAGCACGACGTGGTGCGCTGGACGGACAACACGCTCAGGATCGACTGGCAGCGGGCCCCCGAGGTCACCAACCAGCTCTGCGCCGAGATCGAGAAGCTCTACCGCGACGGCATCGACCGTCCCAAGCTCGTCCACTGGTTCAAGGCGTACGAGCTGGTCTCCGCCTACCTCGCCCCCCACCCGGGGTCGAAGTGGGCCAAGGGTCCCGACGCCCTCGACCTGTCCCTGCCGCCGCGCAAGCTCGTCGACGACGTGCTTCCGGACGAGTTTCCGCTCAGCATGTTCTTCGAGGCCCTCGCCAAGAAGCTGAAGGGCGTGATCGCCGACACCAAGGGGATCACCGCCGCCGACGTCCCGTCCACCGGTCGGGCCGCCGCGTGAGCGCTCCCGCCGGAGAACCCGGGAACGCCGAACACACGGAGGAGACGGTGCCCATGAACGCCGAAGGAAACGGCGGCCCGCTCGACGGCGCCGTCGTCGCGGTCGCCGGCGCGGCCGGTCCCGCGGGCCGCGCCGCCCTGCTGCGGCTCGCCGAGGCGGGCGCGACCGTGGTCGCGTCCGACGCCGACCCGGCCCGCCTCGCGGAGGCCGTCGACGCCGCCCGCTACGCGCACGGCGGCGCCACGGTCGTCGGTGACACCGTCGACCTGCTCGACCTCGCCGCCACCCGCGACTGGGCCGCCAAGACCGAGAAGGAGTTCGGCCGGATCGACGGCCTGGTCCACCTCGTCGGCGGCTGGCGCGGCAGCGCCTCCTTCACGGAGACCGACCTCAAGGACTGGGACTTCCTGGAGAAGCTCCTGATCCGCACGGTCCAGCACACCTCGCTCGCCTTCCACGACCCCCTGCTCCGGGCGGGCGGCCGCGGCCGCTACGCCCTGATCAGCCAGGTCGGCGCCCACCGGCCGGTCGCCGGGAACGCCGCGTACAACGCGGGCAAGGCCGCCGCCGAGGCGTGGACCCTGGCCATGGCGGACTCCTTCCGCAAGCTCGGGGGCGACGACGGCCCGCAGGCGGCGGCTGCGATCCTGGTGATCAAGGCATTGGTGCACGAGGCGATGCGCGCCGAGCGCCCCCATGCGAAGTTCGCGGGCTTCACCGACGTCGACGACCTGGCCGGAGAGATCGTCGGCCTGTGGGGCAAGTCCGCCCAGGAAGTGAATGGACAGCGCCTGTGGCTGACCCCCGAGCCGTGACCGCGGTTCCCCCCCTCCGGACCGACGCGCGCCGTCGCCACGACCCGTCGGTCCGGGGCTTCGCCAGCGACAACTACGCCGGCGCCCACCCCGAGGTCCTCGCCGCCCTGGCCCTCGCCAACGAGGGCCACCAGGTGGCCTACGGCGAGGACGAGTACACCGACCACCTCCAGCGGATCGTGCACAGCCACTTCGGCTCCCGGGCCGAGGCGTTCCCGGTCTTCAACGGGACCGGCGCCAACGTGACCGCCCTCCAGGCGCTCACCGACCGCTGGGGCGCCGTCATCTGCGCCGAGTCCGCCCACATCAACGTGGACGAGGGCGGCGCGCCGGAGCGGATGGGCGGTCTCAAGCTGCTCACCGTGCCGACCCCGGACGGCAAGCTCACCCCCGAACTGATCGACCGGCAGGCGTGGGGCTGGGAGGACGAGCACCGGGCCATGCCCCAGGTCGTCTCGATCACCCAGAACACCGAACTGGGCACCGTCTACACGGTGGACGAGATCCGCGCGATCGTCGAGCACGCCCATTCCAAGGGCATGAAGGTCCACCTCGACGGGGCCCGGATAGCCAACGCTGCCGCCTCGCTCGACGTGCCCATGCGCGCCTTCACCAACGCGGTGGGCGTGGACGTGCTCTCGTACGGCGGCACCAAGAACGGCATGGTCTTCGGCGAGGCCGTGATCGTGCTGAACCCGGACGCGGTCAGCCACATGAAGCACCTGCGCAAGCTGTCCATGCAGCTCGCGTCGAAGATGCGGTTCGTGTCCGTGCAGCTGGAGGCGCTGCTCGCGAAGGACCTCTGGCTGCGCAACGCCCGCCACTCCAACGCGATGGCCCAGCGCCTCGCGGCCGGGGTGCGCGCGCTCGACGGGGTGGAGATCCTCCACCCGGTCCAGGCCAACGCGGTCTTCGCCCGCCTCCCGCACGAGGTGAGCCGCCGTCTCCAGAAGCGCTTCCGCTTCTACTTCTGGGACGAGGCCGCCGGCGACGTGCGCTGGATGTGCGCCTTCGACACCACGGAGGACGACGTGGACGCCTTCCTCCAGGCCCTGAAGGAAGAGCTGGCCCGCCAGGTGTACTGACCACGAGCGTCGTCGACACCGGCCTGCTCCTGATCATGGCGAAGACCTCCGGTGTGGTGGGAGCCGTCCGGCAACCCACCGCACCGGAGGTCTTCGTTGTCCCACCGTCACGACCGGCCGGGGAGACGGGCGGCACACCGGCTCCGCTCCGGGCGCCCGGCTCCGCCCCCGCGACCCGGACGGCACCCGGCCGCACGGACACGAGCGGACTGCTGCTGGTGGGGGACGGCCGCGTCGAACGCGTTCCCTGGGCGCGCGGCGGCATGGACCTGATGCGGGAGATCGGCCGCCTGCTCCGGGCCGAGGACCTCACGATGGTGAGGCTCGGCACGGACCTGACCCTTTGGCACGGCGCGACGGGCGCCGGGAGCCCCGACCCGGCCGCGAGCCGTCTCATGGCCGCGTACGGCTTCCGGCCGGTCGCCGGGCCCGTGGCCGGCCGCTGCGTCGGCCACGACCCGTTCCCGCTGGGCGCCGACGAGATCGACGGCGTGGCACGCCGCCCGGAGCGCTGACGTACCCCCGGAGCCCGTCCCTTCCGGATCTCGCCGGGCTCGCGGGGTCCGGCCCGATCCGGAAGGAACGGCCCGGGCGACGGTGAACAGGCGCACGGCCGGACGGAAGGTCATCGGCCCCGTCCGGCCGCGAGCGGGGCCGTCGGCCGCGGGCGTCCGCGTCAGGCTTCCTTGACCTGGGCCGGGGTCGGGGCCGTGCCGCCGAGGTGCGCGGGCACCCACCAGGTGTCGCCCGCGTCCCTGGGGCGGACCGGGTAGGCGCGCTGCGCGGCTTCCAGGAGCTCCTGCACCCGTTCGCGCAGCCGCCGGGTGATGGCGCCCGCGTACTGGTCGGCGGGGGCCTCGACCGCCTCGCCGACGCGGATCGTCACCGGGATGTGGCTCCGTTTGAAGTTGCGCGGACGCCCCTTCGTCCACACCCGCTGGGTGCCCCACAGCGCCATCGGGATCAGCGGGACGCCGGCCTCCTGGGCGAGGCGCGCCGCACCCGTCTTGAAGCCCTTGAGCGTGAAGGACTGGGAGATGGTCGCCTCGGGGAAGACGCCGACGATCTCCCCGGACCGCAGCGACTCCAGCGCGTGCTTGTAGGCGTGCTCTCCCTGCGACCGGTCCACCGGGATGTGCTTCATGCCGCGCATGAGCGGCCCCGAGACCTTGTGCCGGAAGACCGAGTCCTTCGCCATGAAGCGGACCAGCCGCTTCTGCGGCAGCGCGGCGAGACCGGTGAAGATGAAGTCCAGGTAGCTGATGTGGTTGCTGACGAGGACGGCCCCACCGGTCCGAGGGATGTGCTCCGAACCCTGTGTGTCGATCTTGAGGTCCAGCGCCTTGAACATGGTCAGTGCGGCGCCGATGACCGGCCGATAGACGAGTTCTGCCATCGGAGAGGAACCCCTTCTTCCTGCTGTGTCCGGGGAGGGTTCTCCCGGCGAAGTTACGGAGCCGTAGGTTTTCGGCTTCGGGCAGATCGTGCCCCATGCGGAGCGCCGTGACCAGCCCGAGCGTCTCCGTACGGGGAGATTCTCGTCACTCGCGGTGGCCGGAACGGGAATCGAACACCCTTCTCCGATGCTGTACCCGGTAAAACGCGGAACAGACCTGGGCGCGGGAGAAGGAGACGGAAACGGGATGGACGACGTCCTCGGGCCGGAGGCGCTGGGCGCCGAACTGGGGGAGCGGGCCACCCTCGTGCAGTTCTCGACCGCCTTCTGCCAGCCCTGCCGGGCCACCCGCCGCACCCTCGCCGAGGTCGCCGCGATGGTCCCCGGCGTGGGCCACGTCGAGATCGACGCCGAGGAGCGGCTCGATCTCGTCCGCGCGCTCGGCGTCGAACGCACCCCCACCGTGCTCGTCCTCGACCGGGCCGGCCGCGTCGTCCGGCGGGCCTCCGGACAGCCCCGCAGGGCGGACGTCATCGCCGCCCTGGGGCGGGCGGTCTGACGCGGTGACGCTCCTCCCACATCGCGGGGCGTACTTGACTGCACCCGCCATCGATCGTCACGCTGGCGGAATGCCCGGAGAACTCCTTCTCCACGGCCGGACGCGCCGGGAGCCGGCCCCGCGCCACGGGTGCGCGCCGTCCGGGTCTCCGACCGCCCCGGGACCCCTCTCGTGCCGTTCCCGCAGAAGGACCACTCCATGACGGTTTCGCCCGAGCTCCGCACCGTTCCCACGGTCGGCGCGCCCCGGAACGCCTCTCCCGATCTGCTCCGCTCCGTCTTCCGCCGGCACGCGGCCGGCGTCGCGGTGGTCACCGCCCACGGCGAGCGCCCCGTCGGGTTCACCGCGACCTCGCTCAGTTCCGTCGCCGCCGACCCGCCGCTGGTCTCCTTCGGCGTGGGCACCGCGTCCTCCTCCTGGCCGGTGCTCTCCGAGGCCGAGTTCGTCGGTGTGCACATACTCGGCGAGCACCAGGAGGAGCTGGCCGCCACCTTCGCCCGCAGCGGCGCCGACCGGTTCGGCGGGGCGACCCGCTGGAGCCGCGGTCCCGAGGGCGTGCCCGTGCTCGACGGGGTCCTGGCCTGGCTGGTGTGCCGCGTCGTGGCCCGGGTGCCCGCCGGGGACCACCGGATCGTGATCGCGCAGGCGGTCGCCGGCGACCCGGACGGGGCGGGCCGGCCGCTCCTCTACCACCACGGCGGCTTCAACGCCCTGCGCGACTGAGAGTTCCCTTGCGCGCCGCTCTCCGCGCGTTGGGAAGGTCACACGGCTGAGCGCTTGCTCAGTGGTGCCCGGCTGGGTGTACTGACGAGTAATATTTCTGGTGGGAGCCTCCGGTGCCCCGACCGGAAACCCGCCCTTCAGGCGCCTATGCTGCGAGCAACAAGGCAGCCCAGTTATGACGATGCAGTAGGAGAGCCGGCGTGAGCTTGAGGATCGTTGTCTGTGTGAAGTACGTGCCCGACGCCACCGGCGACCGGCACTTCGCCGATGACCTGACGGTGGACCGCGACGACGTCGACGGCCTGCTGTCGGAACTCGACGAGTACGCGGTCGAGCAGGCCCTGCAGATCGCCGAAGAGGCCGACGACGCCGAGGTCACCGTGCTCACGGTCGGTCCCGAGGACGCCAAGGACGCGCTCCGCAAGGCCCTGTCCATGGGCGCCGACAAGGCGGTCCACGTCGAGGACGACGACCTGCACGGCAGCGACGTCATGGGCACCTCGCTGGTGCTCGCCAAGGCCGTCGAGAAGACCGGCTACGACGTCGTCATCACCGGTATGGCCTCCACCGACGGCGTCATGGGCGTCCTGCCCGCGATCCTCGCCGAGCGCCTGGGCGTCCCGCAGGTCACCCTGCTCTCCGAGGTGAAGATCGAGGACGGCAAGGTCACCGGCCGCCGCGACGGCGACGCCGCCTCCGAGCAGCTGGAGGCGTCCCTGCCGGCCGTCGTCTCCGTGACGGACCAGTCGGGCGAGGCGCGCTACCCGTCCTTCAAGGGCATCATGGCCGCCAAGAAGAAGCCGGTGGAGTCCCTGGACCTCTCCGACCTCGGCCTGGAGGCCGAGGAGGTGGGCCTGGAGGGCGCGTGGACCGCGGTCGACTCCGCCACCGAGCGTCCGGCCCGCACCGCCGGCACGATCGTCAAGGACGAGGGCGAGGGCGGCAAGCAGCTGGCCGAGTTCCTCGCGAGCCAGAAGTTCATCTAGTCGGCGGCGGTCCGGGGAGCCCCCGGACCGGACCGGCGACCGAGGCTCGCGCGAGCCCCTTGACCAGCCCCTTTTCGTTCGCAGGAGATGGAATCCCCATGGCTGAGATCCTCGTCTACGTCGACCACGTCGACGGTGCCGTACGCAAGCCCACCCTGGAGCTGCTGACGCTCGCCCGCCGCCTCGGCGACCCGGTCGCCGTCGCGCTCGGCAACGGCGCCGCCGACACCGCCGCCGTCCTCGGCGAGCACGGTGCCACCCGCGTTCTGACGGCCGACGCGCCCGAGTTCGCCGAGTACCTCGTCGTCCCCAAGGTCGACGCCCTCCAGGCCGCCCACGACGCCGTGTCCCCGGCCGCCGTCCTCGTCCCCTCCTCCGCCGAGGCCAAGGAGATCGCGGCCCGTCTCGCGGTCCGCATCGGCTCCGGCGTCATCACCGACGCCGTGGACGTGGAGGCCGGTGACGAGGGCCCGGTCGCGACGCAGTCCGTGTTCGCCGCCTCCTTCACCACCAAGTCCCGCGTCTCCAGGGGCACGCCGGTCATCACGGTCAAGCCGAACTCGGCCCCCGTCGAGGCCGCCCCGGCCGCCGGCACCGTCGAGGCCCTCACGGTCTCCTTCGGCCCGCTGGCCACCGGCACCAAGGTCACCTCGCGCACCCCGCGCGAGTCGACCGGCCGCCCGGAGCTGACCGAGGCCGCGATCGTGGTCTCCGGCGGCCGCGGCGTCAACGGCGCCGAGAACTTCGCGGTCATCGAGGCCCTCGCCGACTCGCTCGGCGCGGCCGTGGGCGCCTCGCGCGCCGCGGTGGACGCCGGCTGGTACCCGCACGCCAACCAGGTCGGCCAGACCGGCAAGTCGGTCTCGCCGCAGCTGTACATCGCGTCCGGCATCTCCGGCGCGATCCAGCACCGCGCGGGCATGCAGACCTCGAAGACGATCGTCGCGATCAACAAGGACGCCGAGGCGCCGATCTTCGAGCTCGTGGACTACGGCGTGGTGGGCGACCTCTTCGACGTCGTCCCGCAGCTGACCGACGAGGTCAAGACCCGCAAGGGCTGACCTGCGCTTCTGTCGGCCGGGGGCCGCACGGTGACCTCTCACCGTGCGGCCCCCGGCCGTTTCGGACACCCATTGACTCAGGCCGACACCGCCCATTAACTTCGCCATACGGATTGTTGATTCCGTGCAGCGGAAAACAGGAGGATGTGGGATGGGTCAGCAGGAGAAGGTGTCGACGAGCCTCGCGGGCGCGGTCAGCGAGGGCATCAGCGCCTCCCTCGCCGCGGTGGACGCCGAACTGGACCGCCGCTACCCGGGAGACCCCGGCACCCGCCAGCCCGTCCACACCGTCTACGTACCCGGCAACCTCTTCGACGCCGGAACCGTCCGCTCCTGGGGCGACCGGGCCCTCGCCGCCCTCGACGAACACGCGCCCGACGCCGCCTCCTTCGCCGCCGTGCTCGGCCTCGGGGACGACCTCGCCGAGGACGTGTACGGACGCGTACGGGCGAAGCTGGAGCGCGAACCGGTCGAGGACCTGCGGATCGACTTCGAGGACGGGTACGGGGGCGAGGACGAGGACGCCGACGCGGCCCGCGCCGCCCGGCTGGTCTCCGAGGCCCACCGGAACGGCACCGCCACCCCGTACGCGGGCATCCGGATGAAGTGCATGGAGGCCGCCGTGCGCGACCGGGGCATCCGTACCACCGACGTCTTCCTCACCGGCCTCCTGGAGAACGGCGGCCTTCCCGACGGCCTCGTCCTCACCCTCCCCAAGGTCACCTACCCCGAGCAGGTCTCCGCCTTCGTCCGCCTCCTGGAGGCGTTCGAGAAGACCCACGGCCTCGACGCCGGCCGCCTCGGCTTCGAGATCCAGATCGAGACCAGCCAGGCCATCCTGGCCGCCGACGGCACCGCCACCGTCGCCCGCATGATCGGCGCCGCCGAGGGGCGCGCCACCGGGCTGCACTACGGCACCTTCGACTACAGCGCCTGCCTCGGCGTCTCCGCCGCCCACCAGGCCAGCGACCACCCGGCCGCCGACCACGCCAAGGCGGTCATGCAGGTCGCCGCCGCGGGCACCGGGGTCCGCGTCTCCGACGGCTCCACCAACGTCCTGCCGGTCGGCACGACCCGGCAGGTCCACGAGGCGTGGCGCCTGCACTTCGGCCTCACCCGCCGCGCCCTCGCCCGCGCCTACTACCAGGGCTGGGACATGCACCCCGGTCACATCCCCACCCGGTACGCCGCCGTCTTCGCCTTCTACCGCGAGGGCTTCGAGGCCGCCGCCAAGCGCCTCTCGGCCTACGCCGGTCACCTGGGCGGCGACGTCATGGACGAGCCCGCCACCGCCAAGGCCCTCAGCTCCTACCTGCTGCGCGGCATCGACTGCGGCGCCCTCGACGCCGCCGAGGTCGGTGCCCTCACCGGCATGACCCGCGCCGACCTCGACCGCTTCGCCGCCCCGCGCCGAGGAGACCTCACCGCCTCCGCCGAGTAGGCGTACGGGGCGGGGCGGCCGGTGCGGGGAACGGCCGGGCCGCCCCGGGGTCCGCTCCCGCCGGAACCTCGTCCCCGGTGCCGGCGTCAGCCGGCCGGTGGCGGGACCTCGCCCGTCCCGCGCGCGAGGAGCGTCGTACCGAGCACCACCCGCTCCGGCGGTCCCTCCGCTCCGTCCAGGCGCCGGAACAACCGCTCCGCCGCCGTCCGGCCGAGCGCGGCGGCGTCCTGGGCGACGACCGTGATGCCGAGCAGGTCGGCCAGTTCGATGTCGTCGAAGCCGACCAGGGCCACCGGCCGGGGGTGCCCGGCGAGTGCCCGGACGGCCGTGACGGTGATCCGGTTGTTCCCCGCGAACAGGGCCGTCACCGGTTCCGGCGCGGTCAGCATCCCCCGTACCGCCGAGCCCACCCGCTCCGGGTCGGTCGGCCCCAGCGAGACCCACTCGTCCCGTACCGCGAGGCCGGCGTCCTCCATGGCCGCGCGGTAGCCGCGCAGCCGCTCGGCCGCCGTGTGGACGTGCGGGCGGTCGCCGATGAAACCGATCCCGCGGTGGCCGTGCGCGATCAGGTGCGCCACGCCGTCGCGCGCCCCGCCGAAGCTGTCGGAGAGGACCGCGTCGGCGTCGATCCGCCCGGCGGGACGATCGACGAACACCGTGGCGACGCCCGCCCGCATCTCGGGCTCCAGGTACCGGTGGTCGTCGCCCGCCGGGACGATGACGAGGCCGTCGACCCGGCGCGCGCACAGCGCGAGCGCCAGCTCCTGCTCCCGGCCCGGGTCCTCCGCGCTCGATCCGTTGATCAGAAGGGCGCCGTGCGCCCGGGCGACCTCTTCGACCGCCCGGCTCAGCGGCCCGTAGAAGGGGTCGGCGAGGTCCTCGAGGACCAGGCCGACGGTCGCGGTCCGGCCCTTGCGCAGAACCCGCGCGCTGTCGTTGCGGCGGAAGCCGAGGACGTCGACGGCCTCCCGCACGCGCCGCTCGGTGTCGGGGGTGACGCCCGGCTCGCCGTTCACGACCCGGGACACCGTCTTCAGGCCGACACCCGCCAGGGCCGCGACGTCCTTCATCGTGGGCCGATTGCCGTAGCGGTGAGCGGGGTGGCGGGCGAGATCGGCCACGGTGTCCGGTTCCTCCGTCGTGTCGGGGCCCGCCGGGGGCGGGACGCGGCGCGGGCCCGGGTCGAGCATAAGACCCGGGCCGCGGCGACGCTCCGGGCCCCGGAAACCGGGGCCCCACCGGTCGCGCGGACCGCCCTCACTCCCGTACGGCCCCGACCGGTTCCCGATCGGCGGCCCTCTGCTCCGGCGGCCTGGGCCCGGCCGCCCTCGGGGACGGCGCCCTCTGCCCGGAAGCCGTCCTCTGCTCCGGCGGCCTCTGCTCCACGACCACCAGGAACGCGTCGGACTCCAGATCCATCACGACCCTGGCCGGCACGCCCTCGTCGCGCCGCGCTCCTGCGAACTCCTCCGCGGGCCAGCTGCCCCGGGGGCCACCGGCCGGAAAACGTTCGAGAACTGTACGCGTCATCTCCACACCCCTTGTGCTCGCCGTTCTCCACGACGAATTCCCGCAAGTCGCACGCACATGCCGATAACGACGTCGATCCATACGTTCGTGGTTTCCGTGGCAGGGTGTTGCGGGCAAGGCACAGGGGGCTACCGAAGAGGGGGAATCGTGATCGTCTGGATCAACGGTGCGTACGGCGCGGGAAAGTCCAGCACCGCGCGCGAACTGGTCGATCTGATTCCGCACAGCACGTTGTACGACCCCGAGCTGACCGGCGGGGCGATGAGCCGGCTCCTCCCGGCCGAGCGGCTCGCCGAGGTCGGGGACTACCAGGACCTGCCCATATGGCGGCGCCTCGTCGTCGACACCGCCGCCGCCCTGCTCGCCGAGGTGGGCGGTGTCCTGGTCGTCCCCATGACCCTGCTCCGCCAGGAGTACCGGGACGAGATCTTCGGTGGCCTCGCCGCCCGCCGCATCGAAGTGCGCCACATCCTGCTCGCACCGGAGGAAACGATCCTGCGTCAGCGGATCGACGCCCGGACGGAGTACGGCGACCCCGAGGCCGACGCCCGCGTCCGGGAGTGGTGCCACGCCCACGTCGCCCCGTACCGCGCGGCCCTCGGCTGGCTGGCCGGCGACGCGTACGCCGTCGACACCTCGGCGCTCACCGCGGCCGGGGCCGCCCGTGCCGTCGCCGACGCGGTCCGCTCCGGCCTCGCCGCCCCCTGCGGGATCGTCCAGACGCCCGAGCCGACCGGTGAGACCCTCGCCGCCGGTGTGCTCCTCTTCGACGAGCAGGACCGCTTCCTGCTCGTGGACCCCACCTACAAACCCGGCTGGGAGTTCCCCGGCGGAGTGGTCGAACCGGGCGAACCCCCGGCCCGCGCCGGGATGCGCGAGGTCGCCGAGGAGATAGGCATCGAACTCGACGCCGTGCCCCGGCTGCTGCTCGTCGACTGGGAGCGCCCGCAGCCCCCCGGCTACGGCGGACTGCGCCTCCTCTTCGACGGCGGGACCCTCCGCACCGCCGACGCCGCACGCCTCCGCCTCCCCGGTTCCGAACTGCGCGGCTGGCGCTTCGTCACCGAGGAGGAGGCCGCGGACCTCCTGCCCCCTGTCCGCTACCACCGCCTCCACTGGGCCCTGCGCGCCCGCGAGCGCGGCACGGTGCTCAACCTGGAGGCCGGGGCCCCGGTGGGGTGAACGGGCCGGGCGGGTCAGGCGGCCGCGGCGGCCAGCCGGGCCGCCGCGTCCGTGACCACCGGCGCGCCGTGACCGCAGCACAGGACCGAGGGGGCCAGCTCCGCCAGCGCCCGCATCGACTCCCTCGCGAGGGCGCGGTCCACGTGGAACACGCCGAAGGTCACGTCACCGACCGAGGCCACCGTGTCCCCGGTGAACAGCACGCCGTGGCGGGGGAGGTGCACCGCCATCGAACCCGGGGTGTGGCCGGGGGTGTGGACCACCACCGCCCCGTCGCCGAAACCGAGGTCCTCGCCGTCCCCGACCTCGCGGTCCACCCGGGTCGGCGGCGCCTCCGGCACGGTCAGGCCGTGCTCGTACAGCGGGATCTCCCAGTCCAGGAGGTCCGGTTCGGGGACCGGGGCCGCGCCCCGGACCACCGGCGCGTCCAGGTGGTGGGCGATGATCTCGGCCCCGTGACGGTCCGCCAGTTCCTGCGCCGCGCCCACGTGGTCCCGGTGGCAGTGGGTCAGCACGACGCGGCGCAGCCGGTCCGGGTCCAGGCCGGCCGCCCGTACGGCCGCCGCCGTCGTGTCCGCCGTCCCCGCCCAGCCGGCGTCGATCAGGGTCAGCTCCCCCTCGTCCTGCCAGAGGTACGCCTGACCCACGGAGAAGTCGAGCAGATGCAGCCGCGGAGCGATCCCGATGAGTTCCATGCGGCGAACCTACGCACACGCGTCCGTCCGCCGCACGGCTCTACGCTCTCGGCGAGTTTCGCCTAACGCCTAACGCCTAACGCCTAACGCCTAACGCCGAACGCCGGATCCGGGTCGGGGGCCGCCGGCCGTCAGGCCCGCTTCGAGCGGGCGTAGCCGACGAGGAAGTGCGCCTCGGCCACCGACAGGCGCTCCAGCTCCTCGGGGGACACCGACTCGTTGGGCGCGTGGATCTGCGCCTCCGGCTCGCTCAGGCCGATCAGCAGGATCTCCGCCTCCGGGTACAGCGAGGCCAGCGTGTTGCACAGCGGGATCGAGCCGCCCATGCCGGCCGTCTGCATCTCCTGGCCGGGGTACGCGACGGCCATCGCCTCGGCCATCGAGGCGTACGCCGGGCTCGACGTGTCCGCCTGGAACGCCTGGCCCTGACCGACCTGCTCCAGGGTCACCCGGGCGTTCCACGGCGTGTGGTTCTCGATGTGCGCGAAGAGCAGCTTCGTCGCCTCGGCCGCGTCCTGGCCCGGCGGCACCCGCAGGCTGATCTGCGCGCGGGCCGTCTTCGGGATGGACGGGGTGGCGCCGGCCACCGGGTGGCAGTCGATGCCCATGACGGTGACGGCGGGACGCGCCCAGATGCGGTCCGCGACCGTGCCGGAGCCCGGGAGGTCCACGCCCGGAAGCACCTTGGCGTCCTTGCGGAAGTCCGCCTCCGGGTACTGGAGGCCCTCCCAGACCTCACCGCCCGGCAGGCCGTCGATGACGGTCGAGCCGTCCGGGCCGCGCAGCGAGTCCAGGACGCGGATCAGCGCGGCCAGCGCGTCCGGGGCGGCGCCGCCGAACTGGCCGGAGTGCAGGTTGCCCTCCAGGGTGTCGATCCGCACCCGGACCATCGTCATGCCGCGCAGGGTCGCGGTCACGGTCGGCAGGCCCACCCGGAAGTTGCCCGCGTCACCGATCACGATCGCGTCGGCGGCCAGCAGCTCGGGGTGCTCCTCCGCGTACCGCTCCAGGCCGCCGGTGCCCTGCTCCTCGGAGCCCTCGACGATCACCTTGACCGTCACCGGGACGCCGCCGTTCGCCTTCAGGGCGCGCAGCGCGAGGAGGTGCAGGACGACGCCGCCCTTGCAGTCGGCCGCGCCGCGCCCGTACCAGCGCCCGTCGCGCTCGGTCAGCTCGAACGGCGGGGAGAGCCACGCGGACTCGTCCAGCTTCGGCTGCACGTCGTAGTGCGCGTAGAGGAGGACGGTCGGCGCGCCGGCCGGGCCGGGCAGCACGCCGTACACCGCCTGCGAACCGTCCGGGGTGTCGAGCAGCGCCACGTCCCGGAAGTCCTCGGCGCGCAGCGCGTCCGCGACCCAGTTCGCCGCCGCCTCGCACTCGCTGCGCGGCGCCACGTTCTCGTCCGCCACCGACTCGAAGGCCACCAGCTCCGCGAGCTCGGCCTTGGCGCGGGGCATCAGGGACCGTACGGTCTCGGCGATCGGGTTCGGGGTCATGGGCACGCTCCTGATGGGTGCGACGTTACGGGGAGGACGGCTTCCGCCGAGGGTCGTGGCGCGGCGGACGCACCGTCGATCCTACGGGCGGGGCTCCGGCTACCGAGCCGTAGGATGCGTCAGGAGCAGACCCCGGTCGGATCAGGAGCAGAAGCACATCGTGAGCAGCGAGCACGCAGGGAACGCCGGTCCGGAGAACACCGAGCCCGAAGGCGCGGCTCCTGAGGGCAACGGTGCGGAGGCGACGAGGGACCACCGTCCGGACCCGGCGGCGGCCGGGGGCGCGGAGGGCGACGGGGACGCGGGCACGGACGCGGGCACGAGCACGGACGCGGTGGCGCTCCCGGAGGAGACCGGGGCGGCGGACGCGGGCGAGGCGGCGGACGCGGACGGAGCGCCGGACGCGGACGGTTCGGCCGACGTCTGGGACGTCGTGGTCGTCGGCGCCGGACCGGCCGGCGCGTCCGCCGCCTACGCGGCGGCGGTGGCCGGGCGCCGGGTGCTCCTCCTGGAGAAGTCCGAGCTGCCCCGGTACAAGACCTGCGGCGGCGGCATCATCGGCCCCTCCCGCGACTCGCTCCCGCCGGGCTTCGAACTGCCCCTCCGGGACCGGGTGCACGCCGTCACCTTCTCCCTCGACGGGCGCTTCGCCCGCACCCGCCGCTCGCGCAGGATGCTCTTCGGTCTCATCAACCGCCCCGAGTTCGACGCGCGGCTCGTCGAGCACGCGCAGAAGGCCGGTGCCGAGCTGCGGACCGGGGCCACGGTGTCCCGGGTGGAGCAGCACGGTCCGGCGGTGCCGGACCGGCGGACCGCCGCCGTCGTCCTGGCGGACGGCGAAACGATCCTGGCGCGCGCGGTCGTCGGCGCCGACGGCAGCGCCAGCCGGATAGGCGCTCACGTCGGGGTGAGGATGGGCCAGGTCGACCTGGGCCTGGAGGCGGAGATCCCCGTGCCGCCGTCCGTGGCCGAGGACTGGAAGGGGCGGGTCCTCATCGACTGGGGTCCGATGCCCGGCAGTTACGGCTGGGTGTTCCCCAAGGGCGACACACTGACCGTCGGCGTCATCTCGGCCCGCGGCGAGGGGGCGGCCACCAAGCGGTACATGGAGGACTTCGTCGCCCGGCTCGGTCTGGCCGGCTTCGAGCCCGCGCTCTCCTCCGGCCACCTCACCCGCTGCCGCACCGACGACTCGCCGCTCTCCCGGGGCCGGGTCCTGGTCTGCGGCGACGCGGCCGGTCTCCTGGAGCCGTGGACGCGCGAGGGGATCTCGTACGCGCTGCGCTCGGGCCGGCTCGCGGGCGAGTGGGCCGTACGGGTCGCCGAGGCGAACGACGCGGTCGACGCCCGCCGCCAGGCCCTGAACTACGCCTTCGCCATCAAGGCGGGCCTCGGTGTGGAGATGGCCGTCGGCCGGCGGATGCTCGCCGTCTTCGAGCGGCGTCCGGGACTGCTGCACGCCACCCTCACGGGACTGCGGCCGGCCTGGAACGCGTTCGCCGACATCACCCGGGGCGCGGCCACGCTCGGCGGCATGGTCCGTTCGAACGGCGTGGCCCGGCGGGCCCTCGAAGTCCTGGACCGGAGGATGGACACCGCGTCCGGGGTCGGCCCGGCGGGCCGGGGCGTCACCGCGAAGGAGCGGAACGCGCCGGGACCCGAAGGTGCGGAGAGTACGGAGAGCGCCGAGGTCACGGGGACGGACGGGGACCGGGGGGAGCCGGAGCGGTCCTGATCCGGGGGACCCGGAAGGTTCGACGCGCACGGGCTTCGCCGCCCCGGCCCGCTCACGCGGCCGGGGCGGCGGGGCCCGTCGTCGTGATGCGGAAGACGGGGTGCTTCGGCGCGACGGCGCGCAGCTCGGCGTCGGAGGAGCCGGGGCCGACCCCGCCGAAGAAGACGCCGACCTCGGCCTTCCAGCGCTTGAGGTAGGCGCGGAGCAGGACGGGCTTGTCGTCGTCGGCCACCTCGACGGCGGTGAACTCCCACATGTGCCTGCCGAGGTGCAGCCGTCCCCCGCCGGCGGCCCGCATGTTGTGGGTCCACTGGACGTGTCCGCGCGGAGCCACGAGGTACTGGGCGCCGTCCACCGTCAGGAGGTTGACGGGGGTGCGGCGCCATGCGCCGCTCTTGCGACCGCGGACGGCGAGCACGCGGGACCCCAGGACGCTGATGCCGCGGCGAGTGGCCCAGGCGACCAGGCGGTTGAGGACGTTCACGGTGAACCAGCCGGGCTTGATGACGTGGGCGGCGGGGGAGGGGCCGGCGGGGCCGGTGGGGCTGGCAGGGCCGTTGGGGTCAATAGGGCTGGTAGAGCTGGTAGAGCTGGTAGAGCTGGTAGAGCTGGTGGGGCCGGCAGGCTGAGCGGGGCGGGCGGACATGGCTGCCTCCTGCGGGTTGCGGAGCGGGGCTACGACTCTTCCGGCGGCGAGCAGATAGTGAGCAGTGCTCTCGCTTGAGATCAGTGTGCACAGTTCGGTGTTCACAATCAAGAGCAGTGCTCTCGAAACGTTGCGGTGCTCCGGAAATGGCACACTGCTCTCCATGACGACCGTTCGAGGGGCCCGCGCCCGCGCCCGCATCGAGATCACCGCCGCCATCAAGGACGAGGCCCGCCGACAGCTCGCGGCCGAGGGGGCCGCCAAGCTGTCCCTGCGGGCCGTCGCCCGTGAGCTGGGCATGGTGTCCTCCGCGCTCTACCGCTACTTCCCCAGCCGCGACGACCTGCTCACCGCCCTGATCGTCGACGCCTACGACGCGGTCGGAGCCGCCGCCGAAGAGGCCGCCGCCGGTTCCGCCGACCGGCGCCCGCTGGACCGCTGGACCGCCGTCTGCCGGGCGGTCCGCGCCTGGGCGCTCGCCCACCCCCACGAGTACGCCCTGATCTACGGCTCCCCGGTCCCCGGCTACGCCGCTCCCCAGGACACCGTCGTCCCCGCCGCCCGCGTCGGCCTCGTCCTCGTCGGCATCGTCCGCCGGGCCCACGCCGGCGAGGGCGTCGCGCTCCCCCCGCTCTCGGAGTCCCTGCGCCCCGAGGCCGCCCGCATCGCCGCCGACATCGCCCCGGACCTCCCCCCGGCCCTCGCCGTCGCGCTCGTCGCCGCCTGGGCGCAGCTCTTCGGCCTGGTCTCCTTCGAGGTCTTCGGCCAGTTCCACCGCGTCGTCGAGGACCGGGACGCCTTCTTCGCCGAGGCCGCCCGCCGGCTGGGCCGGGAGGCCGGCCTGCTGCCGCGCGGCTGAGGCGCCCCGGGCGGAGCCCGTACTCCCCGGGGAGTACGGGCGGCCACCCCGCCGGGCCGATGCTCCCGCCGACGGGTGCGACTAGCGTGGCGGACATGGACGAGGAGAGGGCGGACCGGCCCCCGCGCGACCGCCGGAAGCGGCGGGAGGGACGGGAGCTGTGGGACGGAGGGAAGCGGGGAGAACGGCGAGAACGGGGAGAACGGGAGGAAGGGGAGGAAGGGGAGGAAGGGGAGGGGCGGGACCGGGATGACGGCCGGCTGCCCTGGCGCTCGACGCTGCTGATCGCCCTGGTGGCGGTGGCGGGGAGCGGGTTCGCCGCGCGCAACCAGGAGGGCCGGGAGGCGCTCGACGCCCTCGGGAGGGTCCTGCTGCTGTTCGGGGCGGCCCCGCTGGTGTTCCGCCACCGCCGGCCCGTGCCCGTGGTGTTCGCCGTCGCGGCCGTCACCCTCGGCTACCTCGCGGCCGGTTACCCGTACGGCCCGGTCTTCGTCCTGATCGCCGTCGCCTGTTTCGCGGCCGTCGTGCACGGCCACCGCGCCGCCGCCGGAGGGGCCCTCGGCCTGCTCTGGACGGGACATCTGCTCCTCGCGCACCTGTTCTACGGTCACCTGCCCCCGGCGGGCGACGGGCCCGCCCCCTGGGGCCAGGAACTCACCGCGGCCGCCTTCGCCGTCGCCGTGCTCGCCGCCTCCGAGGCGATCCGGGAGAAACGCGAACAGCGGGCCCGGCGCAGGGCGGACCGGGCCGCCGCCGAACGGCGCCGCGCCGACGCGGAGCGGCTCCGCATCGCCCGTGAACTCCACGACGTGCTCGCCCACTCGATCTCCGTGATCAACGTGCAGGCGGGCGTCGGCCTGGCCCTCCTGGACTCCGACCCCGAACAGGCCCGCACCGCCCTGACCACCATCAAGGCGGCCAGCAAGGAGGCGCTCGGCGAGGTGCGCCAGGTCCTCGGCTCCCTCCGTACCCCCGGCGACGCCCCCCGGGCACCGGCCCCCGGGCTCGACCGGCTCCCCGAACTCGTCGAACAGGCGGGGGCCGCGGGCCTGACCGTCACCGTCACGACGAGCGGCCCGTCCGGGGGCCTGCCGCCCGGAGCCGGCCTCGCCGCCTTCCGGATCGTGCAGGAGGCGCTCACCAACGTGGTGCGCCACTCCGGTTCCCGCACCGCCCGGGTGCGGATCGCACGCGGTCCCGGACGCCTGGACCTGACGGTCGACGACGACGGCCCCGCCACCGGCACCGAGGCGGGCGGCAGCGGCAACGGCCTCGCCGGCATGCGGGAACGCGCCGCGGCCCTCGGCGGCACCATCGACGCGGGCACCCGCCCGGACGGCGGCTTCCGCGTCCACGCCGTACTCCCGCTCGCCCCCGAGGAGACCCCGTGACCGAAGACGCCCCCGCCCCGGGCCCCGGAGACGCCCCCGTTCCCGGTGGAGCCTCCGCGATCCGCGTCCTGCTCGCCGACGACCAGGCGCTGGTACGGGCCGGTTTCCGCGCCCTGCTCGACGCCCAGACGGACATCGAGGTCGTGGGGGAGGCCGCCGACGGCGACGAGGCCGTGGAACGGGTGCGCGCCCTGCGCCCCGACGTCGTCCTCATGGACATCCGGATGCCCCGCCTCGACGGCCTGGAGGCGACCCGGCGCGTCACGGCCGACCCGGGACTCGCCGGGGTGCGGGTCGTCATGCTGACCACCTTCGAGCTCGACGAATACGTCTTCGAGGCGATCCGTGCCGGCGCCTCCGGGTTCCTCGTCAAGGACACCGAGCCGGACGAACTGCTGCGGGCGGTGCGTGCCGTCGTCCACGGGGACGCCCTGCTCTCCCCGGGCGTCACCCGCCGCCTGATCGAGGAGTTCGCGGCCCGCTCCAGGGCACCGGCGGCCACGGCCGCGCTCGGCGCCCTCACCGAACGGGAGCGGGAGGTGATGGCCCTCGTGGGCATCGGTCTGTCGAACGCGGAGATCGCCCGCCGGCTGGTCGTCAGCCCGCTCACCGCCAAGACCCACGTGAGCCGTGCCATGGTGAAGCTCGGCGTCCGCGACCGCGCCCAACTCGTGGTGCTCGCGTACGAGTCGGGCCTCGTGCGGCCGGGCTGGCTGGGCTGATCCCCGGGGGCGCGGCACCGCGCGCCGCGCGACGGGGCGGTGACGTACGGGAGGCCCGGCGCGGAGGGCCTCAGTCCCAGGTGATCGCCGAACCCTCCCGCCACAGGCGTACGAGCGAGGCGTCCCCGGTGACGGTGACCGCCTCCTCGGGCAGCCGGTTCCACAACGCCAGGTACAGCCGCCCGGCGGGTCCGCTCAGCTCCGTGTCCACGGGGCCGGAGCCGGGGGAGCCGGTCGCGCGCTCCGTGCGCGGGGCGTCCGCCGAGAGCCGTACGGTCCAGACGTCCCCGGTGTCCGTCGTCCGCACCCGCAGGGTCCGGGGCGCGGGCGTGCGCACCCGGCTGCGGTCCCGGGTGTGGAAGAGGCTCAGCAGCTCGTCGATCCCGTCGGCGGCCACCCCGGGGTCCACCGGTCCGGGACCGGCCGCGAGCGCCGACTCCGCGTCCGCGCGGTGGACGGCCGTCTCGTGCGCCTGCCGCCGGGCCCAGAAGGCGAGGGGCGAGGGCGCCGGGAGGAACGTCCAGCACTCCAGCGTCTCCGGCGCGGCGCGCAGGGCGGCCACCAGGCCCGCGTGGCCCTCGCGGTAGTGGGCGAGCAACTCGTCGCCGTCGAGCGCCGGTTCGCCGCCGCCCGGACGGTACGCGGTGTGCCCCTCGGCCACGAACGCGGTGGCCCAGCGGTGCACCGTCGTCACGTGCCGGAGGAGGTCGCGGACTCGCCACCCCGGACAGGTCGGCACCTCCGCGTCCGGTCCGGCCCCGGCCGCCGCCTCCGCGAGGCCCCGGCCGGCCTCGTCCAGTGCCTCGACGTACTCCGCGATCTCCATCGTTCCCCCGTCGGTCGTGTCCGTGCGACGGATTCTGGCAGAGGCGGGGGCCCCGGTACGGGCCCGAGGTCGCGCCGGAACGGAACGCGCGGGCGAGGCCGCAATAACCTCCGGGGCCGTCTCACGCGATCATTCTCGACGGTGGGGTGGCCTTGCCCGAAGGGGAAGCCGTGCACCGGCGTCGGGTACGTCCGGGACGCGACAGGCGAGGGTACGTCCCACGAACCGTTCGGCCACGCAGGTGCGCTCCTCGGCGGTCAGCGGGTCGGTACCCGCCGGCTTCAGGTCCACCGCCCGCTCGGCCTCGATCACCCGTGACCGGGATTCACGCGGCGGATCGGGGTTCGGACGTCTTGTGGCGCTGCCGGGCGGCACGCATCTCCGCAAGAGCCACGGCAACGGCCCCGGCGTTCAACGGGAAGGCCACGGCGTTGGCCACGTCAGGTATGTCGAAGGCGCGAAGCGCGCTGGTGAGGGCGGAGGCGAGGAAGAGGGCGAGCGGGAGGTACCGGCGCCACCGGGGCAGATCCTTGATCCGGGCCACGGTGACGGAACACCACAGGGTGAAGGCGAAGACGGCGATGCCGATGGCGGCGACGGCAAACAGCATGGGGACGGACTTTCGTTCCGGGCGGTCGCGGGAGGACGGGGACCGCAGGTGATCGATCATAGGCGGGGTGGGTGTGTCCCACGCTCACACGTGGGCACACCCACCCCTCATCGGATCAGCGCACCGGCATCAGCCGTTGGTGTAGACGATCCGATAGCTGGACACGTACGTCCGTGATGTTCGGGCCCAGCTCCAACCGCCGGTCCGGGTCCACTTGATGCCCGACCAGGCTATCCGGTAGGTGGTCCGGTCACGGTAGGAGTACTGGTAGCGGGTCTCGTACGAAGCCACGATCTTCTGTCGGCCCCATCCGTACCAGGCTGCGACACGGCACTTGAAGACGTACTGCTTGCGGTAGCGGTACTGGCGCTTCCACGAGGTGATCGGCAGGGGGCCCCAGTCACCGCTGACGACGTCCCAGAACCAGTGGTAGTTGTAGTTCTGCCAGCTGCCGTAGCTCCACGCGGTCGTACGCAGGACCGTGGTGAAGGTGCGGCCGGTCCACGCGTGCTTCGGCACCCGGCAGGTGGCGCACCCGGTGACGTCTTCGCTGTTCACCGGGTCGGCGCACGCGTAGTCGTACGCGTTGCAGCTGCCCCCCGGCACGGGGTCGGCCGACAGGAACCGGCCGGTGGCCGGGTTGTACAGGCGTACACCCATGAGCAGGAGGTTCGTCCGCGTCTCGGAGGAGCGGTGCTGACCACCGTGCCAGCCGTAGCGGACGGTACCGGCGTCGTCGGTGCGGTTGCCGAACTCGTCCGTGCCGAGGACCGTGGCGGACTGGCCGGTCGCGGTGGGCAGCTGCATCACGACGTCGCCGTGCAGGTTGACCAGCTGGAGCACCGTGTCACCGGTCTTGCCGGTCGTGGCCGCCAGCCCGCCGTCGAACCCGTTGACGTTGCGGGTCAGCGCCCCGGTGGCGGTGTCTTCGACAATCCAACGCGGAGAGTCCGCGTCGGAGCCGTAATGGTTCAGCTTGGACTGGGTCTGCGTCCAGGTGCCGGAAGCGTTCGACTCGATCGTCCAGCCGCGGAAGCGGAGCTGGGAGTCGAGGGACCAGGTCTGCCGCTGGGAACCGGCCGTCTGCTGGCGTACCAGGTCGTTGGCGTAGTACGCGAGCGTGGTGCCCGGGACCGCGGTGGTGCGTCCGAACGCGTCGTAGGCGTAGCCGGTGTCGACGAGGCGGTCGCCGCTGTCGTGGGCGTGCGTGGTGGTGGTCGCGCCACTGGTGGTGCAGTCCAGGCCCGGGGCCGCGGCCGCGACGGAGCGCGTCTTCCGGTTGGAGTTCTTGTCGAAGGTGTAGCTACGGGTGACGCAGACGGCGTCGACCGTGTCGTCCTGGGCCTTGGTGAGTCGTCCTGCCTTGTCGTAGCTGTAGGTCTGGTTGGAGGTCTGCCCGGCGGAACCGGTGTAGGTGGCCCGCTGACCGTGGACGGTGGGCAGCAGGTTCTCGGAGAAGAGGATCGCGCCGTCGCTGTCGCGAGTGTACGTGCGTTCCGTCGGCTGTCCGGCGGGGTTGGTGCTCTGACGCATGGTGAAGCCGCCGGGCAGCTTCCTGCTCAGCACCTGGCCGTCGGCGTCGTAGCTGACGGTGAAGGTGCCGGCCACCGAGTCGGTGAGGGAGGACACCAGGCCGCGCGGGTCGTTCGTGGTGTCGTACCCGTACGTGGTGCTCGACGGCACGCTGTCGCTGACCTGGACCGGCTGGCCCTCGGCGTCGTACGTGCTGGTGGTCACACCTCCGTCGGCGTCGGTGTAGGAGATCAGGCGGCCCAGCTTGTCGTAGGACTTCCTGATCGTGCCGCCGTCGGTGGAAGTGATCGTGGCCACCTTGCCGCTGGCCGGGTCGTACGCCGTCGTGACCGCGGGGACGGCCGTGCCGAGACCACCGGTGACGGTCACCGTGGAGGCCCGGCCGGCGGGGTCGTACGCCGTCGTCTTGACGCGCGTGCCGCCGTTGGCGGTCTCCGTCAGCTTGGCGGTCTCGCCCCAGCGGTCGTACTCGGCGAGCGTGGTGACCAGTTCGGCCGGGTTGCCGCCGCCGCCGGTGACGGCCGCGGCGGGCCGGGTACGGCACACCTCGTCGGCCCACTCGGGACGTCCTCCGCACACGCCGGTTCCGTCACCGGTGTAGTACTCGGTGATCAGGGTTCCGGCGTCCGAACCCGTGGAGGCCGGCAGGCTGCGGCTGATCTGCCGGCCAGTCGCGTCGTACGTCGCCTTCTCGGTGAGGGCGAGGCCGCCCGGGTCCTGGATGGTGCTGGTGGGCTGTCCGTTGCCCCAGTCGAACACGGTCTGGGTCACCCGGGGGTCCGCGGTCAGCGTCGGCCAGTTGCGCGGCTGGCCGCCTTCGGTGGACTTGGTGACCTTGTCGGACACGGTGGCGCTTCCGTCGGTGGGACGGCCACCGTCGTATTCCTTGACCGTGCGGTGCCGGACCACCAGCTGTTCGCCGGCCGCGGCCACGGTGGTCGTACCGTCCTTCAGGTCCGCTTCGAGCACCGCTCGGTGCAGGGGCCCCAGAGTCTCCAGCTCGCGCGAGCCGTCGGCGTTGTAGATGCCGCGGTTCGACAGGAGCTCCGCGCGCTCGGCGGCCGGCAACGTGGCGATGCCGAGATCCGCGAGCGTGGCCCTCTCCGCGGCGGTGGTGCCGAGGGCGAGGGCGCGATTGGCCGCGGAAAGCTCGCGGACGCTGTTGCCGAACTGGTCGTACTCGGTCGTGGTGACGTTCTTCGCCGGGTCGAGGGTGTTGACCTCGCGGCCGGACGCGTTGAGGTAGTGCACCATGGCACGCCGGTAGTCGGCGGCCGTCAGCGCGCTGCCGTCGCTGGACGACGGGCGTGCGTCCGTGGGGAAGACCGCGGTGGCGTCGGTGGGCGCGTCGAGTTGGCCCCATGCCTTGACGTCGGCGGCACCCATGGCCTGAGGAGCGCCACCGCCCGTCAGGGGCACGCCGTAGACCACGGTCGTCTGGGCGGTGTTGCCGTCGGTCTCGGCGGCGGAGCCCGGCTTCAGCGTGGGCCGGCTGACGTTGAGGAGCATGCCGTCACCCGTCACCGGATCGCTGCCCACCTTGCCGTAGGAGAAGGTCCACGGCAGCTGGCCGGGCGGGGTCATCCGAGTGACGCGGCCCGCCGAGTCGTACGCGTAGGTGGTCTTCAGCGCCGGGGAGATCCGCGGGTCCCAGGTCTCCCTGAGCCGTCCGGATTCGTCGTAGGTGTACGTGGCGACGGTGGTCGAGGTCGAGGACGCCGCGCCGGGCGAGGTCGCCCAGACGCGGATCTCGGAGACCTGGTCCTTGACGTCCCCGAAGACCGAGGAGGTCGCGGTGGTCGAAGGTGCGTAGACGAACTCCAGGACCCGGCATCCCCTGGTGGACGGGCTGGCCTCGCACGTGCCCACGGTCACGGCACTGGTGGCCGCGATGATCCGCTTGGGGCGGGCAAGCACTTTGCCGTTCACGGTCACAGACTCGGAGACGACATCGGTGGTGGAGTTGGCGTGGCCGTCCAGCAAGGAGCGGCTGACGGTCCAGGCGGTGCCGGCGGTGCCGACCCGGCTGAACGTGGTGATGGTGCCGTCGGTGTCCGACAGCGTGAGGTCACCGCTGGTGAGGCTGCCCTTGAGCGTCAGGTTCTCCGCGCCGGGTTCGGGGATCCAAGCCGTCTTGGTCGCGTTGGACGTGAAGGAGATCGTGCCTCCCTCGGCGGTGACGGCGTCCAGTGACGTGGCCGAGGTCTTGCGGATCTCGGAGTAGTCGGACTGCACGGCCTGAGCGGCCGTGCCCGCCACCCACTCCTTGCCGAAGATCGCCGCCTGGCCCTCCCGGCCCGCGCCCGCAGTGGGCGTGCGCGAGGAAGCACTGCGCGTCACGTTCATGTCGAACACGGAGACATCGGTGCCGGACAGCGTGTAGTCACCGGTCAGCAGGTTGACCGAACCGGGCCCGACCTCGGAGGTCGCGGCGCTGTCAGCGTTGTGGTCCACCACGACGGTCAGCGGCTGCGTGGCACCGGTGGCGCTGTTCGCACCGGTGAAGTCGGCCTTGATCTGAACCGTGCCGTCGGGGTCGACGGTGTCGGTGGCGTTCCAGACCAGCGGCGCGTTCCTGCCGTTCACCAGCGGCACCGGCCAGGCGGTCAGCGGAGTACCACCGGACGTCACTTGCCCGGCGGGAATCTGCACCCAGGGGTCGGCCTCGGAACGCCGCCAGGAGAAGGACACCTGGTTGTACTTACCCGCGTCGGCCTCGGCGACGAGGGGCAGACGGCGCGCGGTGCGCTCACCGTCGGCGGGCTGGACGAAGCCGCCGGGGCCGGCGTGGAAGGTGTAGGAGACCGGCTCGGACTTGTTGTCGGCCTTGTCGACCTGCCGGACCTGGAGGGTGTGGGTGCCGTCCTTGGGCGGGGCGACGGGGAGGGCCTTGGCGGCGGTGGAGCCGCCGGTGGCGGCCTTGGTCCAGGTCACGCCGTCGAGGGACCACTCCAGCCAGTTGTGGTCGGTGCCGTTGGGGGTGACGGTGAAGGTGCCGGTCTGGCCCGCGCCCTTGACCCACGTGTTCGCCGGGTAGTCGGTCGAGGCGATGCTCGTCGGCGCGGAGGGGTTGGTGGTGTCGACGGTGAAGGTCTTCCACGCCGACCAGCCCAGGTTGTAGTGGGTGCCGTCGTAGGGGCTGGTGCGGAACTTGTAGGTCTTGCCGC